>NZ_CALDGS010000095.1 GCF_937941905.1 uncultured Mycolicibacterium sp.
TTCGGCGGGACTCTAGAACAACTGCCAGTCGTGGGCGCCGTCCTGCTGGGTGTACCAGCCGCCCTCGGTGTTCTTGATGACGACCGGGTCACCGCTGCCGAAGGTGTCGAAGAACCACTCGGCGTCGGCCGGGCTCAGGTTGATGCAGCCGTGGCTGACGTTGCGCGAGCCCTGCGCGGCGGTCGACCACGGCGCCCCGTGCACGAAGATGCCGCTGTTGTCGATGCGCACCGCGTCCTTGACCTTGATCTTGTAGCCCTCCGGATCATCGACCGGGACCCCGTAGGTCGAGGAGTCCATGACGATCTCCTTGAACTTCTCCAGCACGTAGTAGGTGCCGTTCTTGGTCTCGTAGCCGGGCTTGCCCATCGAGACCTTGAAGGTCTTCTCGAGCTCGCCGTTGCGGTGGATCTCCATCCGTTTGGTCTTGTCGTCGACCGTGGCGACCAGCGAGTCGCCCACCCGGAACATCGACTTGGTGCCGGCGGCGTCGATGTAGACCGTCGAGTGCGCGGGCCAGAAGTCCTGCGGCCGCCAGCGCACCTCGGTGTCGCTGATCCAGTAGAACCGGCCCGGCACCGGCGGGTTCGAGGTGATGTGGATGGCCGACTCGGCCAGCGGCTTGTTGGCGATCGGCCGCTGGAACGTGATGATGATCGGCTTGGCCACACCCACCAGCGCGCCGTTGACCGGGTTGAACGACGGCGGCAGGAACGGCGGCTGCCCGCGGAACGGGGTCGGGTTCTGGCCGGCCGGGGTGCCCTCGGGAACGGGCAGCGGCGGGCCGTCGACCCCGCCCGGGAACACCCGCTCGAGCTCCACCGCCGGATCCGGCCGGGCCGGGGCCGCAGCGGCCTCGACGGCCGGGCCGGCGGCGGCGGGATCGCCCGGGACGGCCGGGTCTGCCGGTGCGGGCGGCGGCGGTGGCGGCGCCGGCTGCGCGACCGTCGCCGGCGCGCCGACCAGTGCTCCGACCATGCCGGCCACCAGCGCCGCGGTGGCCAGCCTCCCCCTTGTCCGCCACTGCATACCTTGATCCTCCCGTTACGAAAACTTCATCCAGTCTGGCACAGCGCCCGATCCGGCCCGCGACCGCAAACCGGCCACCTGGGTGTTTATCGCCCCTGGCAACTTCGCGTTACCGGCGCTGGCAGGCTGGACGCCATGATCGTGGCGTTCAGTGTCAGCCCCGTCGGCGGCGACGAGACCGGCGGTGTGGCCGAGGCGGTGGCCGAGGCCGTCCGGGTGGTGCGCGAGTCCGGCCTGCCGAACGAGACCAATGCGATGTTCACCAACATCGAGGGCGAGTGGGACGAGGTGATGGCCGTGGTCAAGCGTGCCGTGGACGCGGTGGCGCGGGTGTCCCCGCGGGTGAGCCTGGTGCTCAAGGCCGATATCCGGCCCGGCTTCACCGGTCAGCTCACCGCCAAGGTGCAGCGGCTCGAGCAGCTGCTGGACGGGGATCCGGCCTAGGACCGCACCAGCCGGGCGATCGCCGCCGAGGCCTCGGCGAGCTTGGCCTCCGCCTCCTCGCCGCCGGCGGTCACCGCGTGGCGCACGCAGTGGCCGAGGTGTTCGTCGAGCAGCGCCAGCGCCACCGACTGCAGGGCGCTGTTGACCGCGCTGATCTGGGTGAGGATGTCGATGCAGTACTTGTCCTCGTCGATCATCCGGGCGATCCCCCGGACCTGCCCCTCGATGCGCCGCAGCCGCTTGGCGTATTCCGCCTTCTGCGGCGAGTAGCCGTGGGTCACCGGTCCTCCAACATGGCGCGCATCTCGTCGATCTCTGCCCGCTGAGCGTCGATGATCTGCCGGGCCAGCCGCCTGGCGTCCGGGTCGGTGCCGTCGGCGAGTTCGGTCTCGGCCATCGCGACCGCCCCCTCGTGGTGGGCGATCATCGACCGCAGCCACAGCACCTCGAACGCCGCGCCGCGCTCCTCGCGCAACCGCGCCATGGTCGCCTCGTCGACCATCCCGGGCATGTGGGCGTGGTCGCCCCGGCCGTCGCCGTGGCCGGGGTGCGCCCCGGTACCGGCGTCGGCTCCCCACCGCTCCAACAGCTCGCGCAGCTGTCGGATCTCGGGCTCCTGGGCGGCGGCGATCCGGTCGGCCAGCGCCCGCAGCGCGGGATCGGTGGAGCGGTCCGGCACCAGCGCGGCCAGTTCCAGCGCCTGCTCGTGGTGGGGGATCATCTGCGTGGCGAACGTGACGTCGTGCTCGTCGAATTCGGCCGGCGCCCCGGCGTCGGGGACCCGCGTCGTGGTGTGCTGCCCGTCGTGACCGGACTCGGCGGCCCGGTCCTGGCCGCAGGACACCAGCAGCAGCGCGGCGGCCGGCGCGACGGCGCCGGCGACGAGACGAACGAACGGCGACCGCATGCCCCGAGCCTACCCCCAATACCCCGAGGGGGTATATAAATCGTTTTTGCCACGACAAACGCCGGGGGCATACTTGCTCCATGCCCTCTGACAGCCCGGATATGAAGCCCCGCAGCCGCGACGTCACCGACGGCCTGGAGCGGGCGGCCGCACGCGGCATGCTGCGCGCGGTCGGCATGAAGGACGAGGATTTCGCCAAGCCGCAGATCGGCGTCGCCTCGTCGTGGAACGAGATCACCCCGTGCAACCTGTCGCTGCAGCGGCTGGCGCAGTCGGTCAAGCAGGGGGTGCACGCGGCCGGCGGCTTCCCGCTGGAGTTCGGCACCATCTCCGTCTCCGACGGCATCTCGATGGGCCATGAGGGCATGCATTTCTCGCTGGTGTCCCGCGAGGTGATCGCCGACAGCGTGGAGACCGTGGTGCAGGCCGAGCGGCTCGACGGCACCGTGCTGCTGGCCGGCTGCGACAAGTCCATCCCGGGCATGCTGATGGCCGCGGCCCGGCTGAACCTGGCGTCGGTGTTCCTCTACAACGGCTCGATCATGCCGGGCATCGCCAGGCTCACCGACGGCACCGAGAAGGAAGTCACCATCATCGACGCCTTCGAGGCGGTCGGCGCGTGCGTGCGCGGCCTGATGTCGCGGGAGGACGTCGACCGCATCGAGCGCGCCATCTGCCCGGGTGAGGGTGCCTGCGGCGGCATGTACACCGCCAACACCATGGCCAGCGCCGCCGAGGCGCTCGGCATGTCGCTGCCCGGCTCGGCCTCGCCGGTGGCCGTCGACAAGCGTCGCGACGAGTACGCCCGCCGCTCCGGCGAGGCGGTCATCGAGCTGCTGCGCCGCGGCATCACCGCCCGCGACATCCTCACCAAGGAGGCGTTCGAGAACGCCATCGCGGTGGTGATGGCGTTCGGCGGGTCGACCAACGCGGTGCTGCACCTGCTGGCCATCGCCTACGAGGCCGACGTGAAGCTGACCCTGGAGGACTTCACCCGGATCAGCAGGAAAGTGCCGCACATCGCCGACGTGAAGCCGTTCGGCCGGTACGTGATGAAGCACGTCGACGAGATCGGCGGCGCGCCGGTGGTGATGAAGGCGCTGCTCGACGCCGGGCTGCTGCACGGCGACTGCCTGACCGTGACCGGCAGGACGATGGCCGAGAACCTCGCCGAGCTCGACCCGCCGGCCCCGGACGGCAAGGTGCTGCGCACCCTGGACAACCCGATCCACCCGACCGGCGGCATCACGATCCTGCACGGCTCGCTGGCCCCGGAGGGCGCGGTGGTCAAGTCCGCCGGCTTCGACTCGTCGGTGTTCGAGGGCACCGCGCGGGTGTTCGACCGGGAGCGCGCCGCGATGGACGCCCTCGAGGACGGCACCATCCAGGCCGGCGACGTGGTCGTGATCCGCTACGAGGGCCCCAAGGGCGGCCCCGGTATGCGGGAGATGCTGGCCATCACCGGCGCGATCAAGGGCGCCGGGCTGGGCAAGGACGTGCTGCTGCTCACCGACGGCCGGTTCTCCGGCGGCACCACCGGCCTGTGCGTGGGGCACGTCGCGCCGGAGGCCGTCGACGGCGGCCCGATCGCGTTCCTGCGCGACGGTGACCGGATCCGCCTCGACGTCGCCAACGGCACGCTCGACGTGCTCGTCGATCCGGAGGAGTTCGAGGCGCGCAAGGTGGGCTTCAAGCCGCTGCCGCCGCGCTACACCACCGGCGTGCTGGCCAAATACACCAAGCTGGTGAAGTCGGCCAACGTCGGCGCGGTCTGCGGCTGACGAACGTGCTGCCCGGCCGGGGCGGGGTGACCCGTCCCGGCCGGGTGCGTTTCAGCGCCCGGCGACGTCGGGATGGCCCGGGATGTGCTCGTCGTCGATGAGCCGGCGGATCGGGGTGCCGTGCGAGGCGTGGTGGCCCAACACGTCGTTGGCGCAGTCCGGGTGGGCGTCGAAGTGCACCGCCCGCGCCGACGACCGCGACGTCGACGTTGCCGGCGCGCAGGTCGTCCTGGTTCAGGCAGAGCGGCACCCCGAACAGCGTGGCGATGCCGCCGTAGGCCGGCGTAAAGCGGTAGCGGCGCAGGTCGATCGGGCCTGCACGATAAGGTGTTTGCGCACGCAACTTGGTGGAGACCGGGACGGCTCAGCGGTCAGCGCACGACGGCGAGCGCGAAACCGTCCCAGCCCTTGGCGCCGACGGTCTGGATCGCCGCGGTGTCCAGCCGCGGGTGCTCCCCCATCATCCCGAGCATGTCGCGCACGGCCCGGGCCTGCGCGTCGTCGGGTGCGGGGTCCAGGACGCGGCCGAACCGGGCGATGTTGTCGACGACGATGACGGTGCCGGGCCGGCCGAGCCGGACCGCCCACTCCACGTAGGCGCTGTTGTTCTCCTTGTCGGCGTCGATGAACGCCAGGTCGTAGACGTCACCGCGGGCGGCCAGGGTGGGCAGGGTGTCCAGGGCGGCGCCGACGAGGATCTCCACCCGGTCGGCCACCCCGACACGGTCCAGGTTGGCGCGCGCCACCTCGGCGTGCGCCGGCTCGTACTCGAGGGTGACGACGCGCCCGTCCGGCCCGACGCCGCGGGCGAGGTTGATGGTGCTGTAGCCGGCCAGGGTGCCGATCTCCAGCACCCGGCGCGCCCCGGCGATGCGGGCCAGCAGCTGCAGCAGCCGGCCATGCTGGGCCGAGACCTCGATGGCCGGCATGCCGGCGGCCTGCGCGGACTCCCGGGCCGCGACGAGGGCGTCGTCCTCGGTGTGCAGCAGGCGGGTGAACAGCGCGTCGAGATCCTTGGGTTCGGGTGCGGTCACGGTGCCCACGCTAGCGGTCATCGCCGGGCGACGAGGGACATCAGTTCGGTGCCGTCGTCGGACAGCCGGACCAGGGTGTCGTTCACCCGCCAGACCCGGCCGAGGCCCGGTTGTTTCGGCAGCCGCCACAGGATCTCGCAGGTGTTCAGGTCGGCGGCCTTCAACACGATCGGCGCCGCCGGGTTGGTCACCGCGAACACCGCCACCTGCCCGTCGGTCCCCAGATACTTGTACATGTCCAGCTCGCAGGTCGGCCCACGTTCCCCGGTGCGCAGGTCGAACTGCGCCCACTTGGGGAAATGGGGATCGCCCAGGAAGACGAAGAGCGTCGACCCGACCAGCCGTGCCGACGCGAGCGAGTCGTGTGCCGGCAGTTTCAGCAGCGGGCGCCCGTCCGGGGTGAAGACCACCCAGTCCTTGCGCCACATGCCGATCGGCAGGTCGGCGTCGAGTACGAGCCCGCCGGGGAACCGCACCCGGTTGAGCTCCCGGCCGTCGCCGGTGAAGAACCGGAGCTCGTTGTCGGCCGGCATGCCGCCGGGCGGCCCCATCTCGACCGCGAACCCACCGGGGTAGATCGCGGCATCGCCCGGGAGGTAGTCGGCCTCGGGCTGCGGACCGACCACGCTGCCGTCCGCCAGGGACACCACCGCCATGTGGCTGTCCTGGCGAACGCCCGTCCACAGCCTGGTCAGCGGGGACGGCGGGCGGTAACCCGGGCTGAGGTCACCGACCCGAACGCCCGGCACGTACCAGGTCAGTTCGGCACGCGGCCCCACCCCGAACACGCCGTCGTTGGTGGTTGCGACGGCGTACCCCGAGTCGGCGCGCAGCACCGGAGCACCGGGCCCGCGGCCGACCTCGGTGGGGCCGGTGTAGGTCACCGAACCGGTGCGGTCGTCCACCACCCAGGCGATGTGGTCCTGTGCGGTGTCGCGCACGCAGAGCACCATGGTGGGGCCGTTCACGACGCAACTCGGCGTGCCGGAATCCGCAACGTCGAGGGGGAGCGCGGGAAACAGCGCCCTGCCGGTGCCTACGTCCACACCGACCAGCCACCACTGCGGCCCGGCGTCGTCGTCGCGGCCGGCGAGGAAGTAGACGTGGTCGCCGATCGTGCCGACGAGCGGTCCGCGGGAGTCGGTGGTGAAGATCCGGCTCCCGGAAGGCAATCCGAGGTCCCCGACGCGCAACCGCCAGCCCGGCACCGGCGGCAGCCGCATGTGCTCCGCGAGCGGTTGCTGGGCGGGTGGCTGCCAGTCGCGACGCGCGGCGGCGGTGGGATCGCGCGGCCACCACCGGATGCCGATGCCGGCGAGGACCAGGAGTACCACGGCGCCGACCGTGAGCATCCGGATCTTCCTGCCGCGCCGGCCCTTCGGCCGCGGCCGGGCGCGGTTCACGGCCGGTCTCCGGTGTGCCGATCGGCGAACGCCGCGGCGATCTGCCGATGCACCGCTTCGGGCGACGGCAGGGCGGAGGCATGTTCGAGGAGGAACGCGGTCTCGTGCCGGTCGTGGCCCAGCTCGGACATGCGCTGCAGAACCAGGGCGTGCAGCGCTGATCGCGCGCGTCGCTGTGCGAGCACGGCAACGGTCCGCACTTCTTCGGCGAGCTGCCGCTCGGTCATGGATGCCGCCGACGGCGCCAGTTCGATGCCGTGGACGTTGCCGGCGAGTTCGGCGCTGACCCAGACGCTGCCTTCGGGATTCCCGAGCGTGAACAGCAGGGTGGTCGGCTCCGGTTCGCCGTCCCCGTCGTCGGCTCCGTCCCACGGCCGGTACCCGGGGTTCACAGCGCACAACGGCCGATCCGTTCGGACTCCCGCCAGTCGGTGTCGGTGTAGTTGGCGGCGGCCTGCAGTAGCCGGTCCCGGAGATCGACGGATTTCCGGTACATGATCCGCAGCGCCGCGACGCGCTCGGACTCCGCGGCGTTCGCAGCGAGATTCGCTGCAGCACAGGCGATACCGTGCGTTCGCCACATTTCGCCGGCAAACCCGCGCGCGACCCGTCCGGCGGCGAGCAGGCGGCCGCTCGTCGCATCGTGGTTGCCGGCGAGTGCAGCGAGGTGCTCGGTGACGACCCGGAGATTGTCTTCCCGTCCCGACATGATCCGTCGTTCCTCCCTTACGTTCCCGGACCTTGGCCGTCCTCGTAGAGCTGTGCCGGTATCTCGGTCCGGTCGTGCGGGATCGGCACTGCGGGTGGGTATTCGACAGCCGGCCCGCGACGCCGCGGCGCCTCGAACGGGTTGTCGCCCAGGCGTTTCGGCAGGTCGTCCAGCTCGGGACCGAAGGGGGCGCAACCGCGCTGCGGGTCGTCCTCCGGCGGAGGTTCGTACTGCCCCGCCCGGTATCCGCCCAGCGCCCGGCGGATGTCGAACGCGTTCTCGACCGCTCGCGTGATGAGCCCGGCCAGGACGAGGTCCGCGGCGCCGAGGGTCGCCGCGGCGGTCGCCGAGTCCACCATCAGCTTGACCGCGGCACCCCCGGGCACGGCGGAAAGCCAGGACGTCGCGAGGTCGAAATCGGCGAGGAAATCCAGCTTGCCGGTGAGATCCTGCCTGGCTTCGGTCACCTGTCGCGCCTGCCGGTCGAGGATGGCCGGCATCTCCCGGTCGCTGTCGAGCACGCGGAACACCCGTTTCCGCTGTTCCCCGGCCCGGCGCCGGTAGACCTTCGCGGCGGCGCCGTCCCAGCGGTCCTCGGCGGGATCGGTCCCCCACAGGATCTCGCGCGTCTCGGTGAGCAGTCCCACCGACCGCCGGAACGTCGCACCGTCGACCGGCTCCCCGAATCCGGTGGTGGCCCGCATCCCGGCGATCACCACCTGAGCCGCAACCAGGGGCGCGGAGGTCGCCGACGTGAACGGCAGCGCCCCGATCGCCATGCCGGCGCGGTCGAACAGGCTCGGCCCCATCGACATCTGCCCGAAGCCGCCGAGACGGCCGAGGGACGTTGCGGCGCGGTCGGCAACGGTGCGGGCGGCGTCCACCGCGTCCCCGACCAGATCGAAATCCCCCACGAACCGGTCCCTCCCCCCTGCACGTGGGCAGAATAACCACGCCCGGGCAGGGGTCGGTGACACCAATTTCCCCGGCCCGCCCCGTCCCACGCGCATCGAGATCGACGTTCGGGCGGATTCCTCTCGCACTTTTCCGCCCGTTTGTCCCTTTGGGCGCTGGGGCTAGCGGGCGCCCTCGCGGGCGTAGACCAGGCGCAGCACGTGGCCGACCTCGGGGCCCATCACCAGCCCGGCCAGCTCGCAGAGGGCGGCGGTGAACACCGGGCCGTGCGGCGGGGGTTCGGGGCTCAGGTGGTGGGCGAGCTCGTGCAGCACCACGAGTTCCCGCAGCGCCCACCGGCTCTGCTGTTCGGGCACGGCGATCACCGCGCCGTCGGTCTCGTAGTGCGCGGCGGTGGCCCCGCGCCGGGGCCGCACCGTCACCGGGCCGGCCGCCGGCCAGCGCTCGCGCACCGCCGGCAGCGCGAGCACCTGGTCGACGTAGCGCTGCACCGCCTCCACCGAGGCGAACCGGGCCTCCGGCGGCAGCGTCAGTTGCGTACCGAAGAACTCCACCACCCGGTTGCCGTGCTCGGCGGCGCGGTCGAACAGCGTGCGGACGAACTGTTCGGCCGCATACACCTTGGCGCGCTGGCTGTCGCGGCTCACCGCTCCAGGATGCCCCGCGGCCCGGCCAGTTCCGGGCTGGGGCCCAGGCGCGCCTGCCGGGCCGCCCGGTCCCCGGCCCGCCGCGCCGCCGACGAGTAGCCGGCGGTGGCGCTGGTGGGCCGCCAGGTGCCGCGCGCGGTGGAGGTCTGGCGGTAGAAGTCGCGCAGCTCGATGTCCTTGTCCCGCAGGGCGAGCGCGGTGCCGGGGTTGCTGTCGGACGGCCCGGTGGCCTCGGCGCGGGCCTGCTCGCGTGCCTCGGCGAGCCGGCGGCCGATGCGCGCGGCGTAGGCCAGCTGGAAGTTGATCCGGGCGGTGATGGTCGGGGTGGGCCGGTGCGCCCCGGAGGCGATGTAGGCCTCCGACGCCTTGACCATCTGGGTGACCAGGCTGGCGTAGAGCGCGTGGGTGGCGTCGATGTCCTCCGGGAAGCCGTAGGCCAGCACGAACGAGGAGTTCGACGCCACATCGCATTTCACGTCGTTGGCGGCGGCGATGCCGACGAACAGCTGCACGAAGGTACGCAGTCCGCGGGTCCCCGGCTCGCCGATGGTGATGGTGCGCTGCACCGGCTGCTGGGCCTTGGTGCGCTGCTGGCCGTGCGCCCGCGCCACCGCCAGATCGATCGAGGCCGCGGTGGCCAGCCGCTGCGCGGCCGCCATGAACGCCTCGGCCTCGTGCGGGTTGTCGGTGCCCTCGGCCTTGCGCAGCAGAGCGGCGATGCGCGACAGCGTCTTGTCACTCATGGCGCCCACGGTAAGGGAGGGCACCGACGGGCGGGCACCGGCCGCGCATCACCTGTGGACGAACCCGTCGAGGGCCTTGACCAGTTGTGGGGAGAGCGGGTCCTGGCTGGCGTAGTTGCCGACGTTGTCGGTCGGGTCGTCGCGCAGCACGTGGTTGACCCCCTTGAGCTCCACCACGGTCAGGTCGGTGTGCCCGAGCGCGTCGATCAGCGGCCGCTCCGCCGCGCAGTCGGCCTGCCCGTCGGCGTCCGAGCAGGTCAGCAGCACCGGGGTGCCGGCCGGCACGCGCGCCGCCAGGGCCAGCGGGTCGACGGCGTCGGCCTCGGCGACCGCCTGCACGTTGCCCGGGTTGAGGATGGCGCTCAGCCCGGCCGGCAGTTGGTTGGGCGCGGTGCCGGTGCTGCGGACCTGTTCCACGGCGGCCAGCCAGGCGTCGAGCACCTGGTTCGCCTCGGCCGGGTCGGTGCCGGCGGCCAGGGCGGCGTCCCGGTCGGCCCGCACACGGGCGGTGATGATGTCCAGGTAGCGGCCGGGCAGCGGTTGCAGCAGCCCCAGGGCGTGGATGCGCGGCGCGCCGGCGGTGGTGTCGCCGGCCAGCGCCAGGGCGTGCACCGCGCCCTCGCCGAGCCCGTAGACCGAGATGCGGTCCGGGTCGGTGCCGGGCTGCTCGGCCAGGAACCGCACCGCCGCGCCGGCGCCGGCGGTGTAGACCGCGCTGCCCACCTGCGCCGGGTTGTCGGCGTAGGGGCCCAGGCCGGTCCTGCCGGTGCCGACCTTGTCGTAGCGCAGGCTGGCCACCCCGCGCTCGGCGAGCAGTTCGGCCAGCTGGCGCATGTTGCCGATGGCGCCGGCCACCGCGTTGTCGCCGTTGCGGTCGGTGTTGCCGGACTCGGAGATGAGCAGCGCGGCGGGCACCCGGCCGGCGGCGTCGTCGTAGCGGTAGCTGCCGTGGATGGTCAGCCCGTCGGCCTCGAAGCTCACCTCGCGGTCGGTCCAGCTGTCCGCCGCGTCCCGCGAGCCGCACCCGGCCAAGCCGACGGTGAGCGAGACGACCACGGCGGCAAGACGTTTCACAGCCTGTCCTCGATCCAGGAGACGACGTCGCCGAGCACCTGCTCGCGTTCGGGCTCGTTGAACACCTCGTGGTACAGGCCCGGGTAGACCTTCAGCTCCACGTCGGTGCCGCCCACGTGCCGCACCAGTCGGCGGCTGCCGTCCACCGGCACCAGCTTGTCGGTGTCGCCGTGCACCACCAGCAGCGGCGCGGTGAGCGCCCGGGCGCGCTGCGGCATCGTCTCGCCGACCTCCAGCAGGGCGCGGGCGATGCCGGCGGGCAGCTTGCCGTGGTGCACCAGCGGGTCGGCGTGGTAGGCGGCGACCACCTGCGGGTCGCGGGAGACCGCGTCGGTGTCCAGCGCCTGCACCGGCAGCCCGGGGGCGATCCGGCCCAGCACCTTGGCCAGCGCCACGAGCAGCGGCGACACCCCGGTGCGGGCGTCGACGGCCGGCCCGGACAGCACCATGGCGGTGTAGTCGTCGGGGTGCTCGACGCCGTAGGCGAACACGATGCCCCCGCCCATGCTGTGGCCGAGTACGACGCGCGGCAGCGTCGGGTGCTCGGCGGCGGCGATGCCCACCAGGGCGTGGAAGTCGGTGGTGTACTCGCTCATGTCGCCCAGGCGCACCCGCTTGCCGCCGGAGCGGCCGTGGCCGCGGTGGTCGAGCGCGTAGACGATCAGCCCGGCGTCGCCGAACCGGTTGGCGACGTGGTCGTAGCGGCGGGCGTGCTCACCGAACCCGTGGGCGAGCACCACCACCCCGCGCGGCGTGGTCTGCGGGGTCCAGACGTCGTAGACGATGCGGATCCCGCCGACACCGTCGAAGCTGCGTTCGCTACGGGTAGAGGGCACGTGGCGAGACTAACGGGGTGCCGGATTGTCGGTCATCTCAGTAGGCTCGTCGCTGTGACGGTGCTCGCCGCGGCGCGAGGTGACGGCGCCGACGACGCGTTTCCCGCCGAGGCCGACCGGTACCGGCGGGAACTCCTGGCGCACTGCTACCGGATGACCGGGTCGCTGCACGACGCCGAGGACCTGGTCCAGGAGACCTACCTGCGGGCCTGGCGGGCCTACAAGACCTTCCGCGGCGAGTGCTCGCTGCGCACCTGGTTGTACCGGATCGCCACCAACACCTGCCTGTCGGCACTGGAGGGTCACCGGCGCCGGCCGCTGCCCACCGGGCTGGGCGCCCCGGCCGCCGACCCCACCGCCGAGCTGCACACCGACACCGAGGTGCCGTGGCTGGAACCGCTGCCGGACCCCCAGCCGGACCCGGCCGAGGTGGTCGGTTCGCGGGAGACGGTGCGGCTGGCGTTCGTCGCCGCGCTGCAGCACCTGCCGCCGCGCCAGCGCGCGGTGCTGCTGTTGCGCGAGGTGCTGCAGTGGTCGGCCGCGGAGGTCGCCGCGGCACTGGACACCTCCACGGCGGCGGTCAACAGCCTGCTGCAGCGGGCCCGGGCCCAGCTCGACCGGGTCGGCCCGAGCGCCCAGGACCGGCTCGTCCCGCCGGACTCCCCACAGGCCCGCGAGCTGCTCGACCGCTACATCGCCGCCTTCGAGGCCTACGACATCGACGGGCTGGTACGGCTGTTCACCGACGACGCGGTCTGGGAGATGCCGCCGTTCACCGGCTGGTACCGGGGCCCGCGCACCATCGCGACGCTGATCAAGCACAACTGCCCGGCCGAGCGGGCCGGCGACATGCGGCTGCTGCCGCTGACCGCCAACGGCCAGCCGGCCGCGGCGATGTACATGATCAACCGGGACACCGGGAGACACGAACCCTTCCAGCTGCACGTCATCGAGCTCGGCCCGGACGGGGTGGGCCACGTGGTGGCCTTCCTCGACGCCGCCCTGTTCACGAAGTTCGGTCTGCCGGACCGGTTTCCGCGCTGACCCGGGCCGTGTCCAGGCGGGCCAGCACGGTGTCGACGACGGCGCCGAACGTCCGCAGCTGTTCGCCGTCCAGTCCGGCGAACACGATGTCGCGCACCAGTTCGGCATGCCCCGGGGCGGCCCGGTCCAGCGCGCGCCGGCCGGCCGGGGTGATTTCGACGACGCGGCCGCGGCGGTCCTCGGCACTGCCGCGGCGGGCCACCAGCCCGCGGTCGCACATCCGCCGCAGCTGGTGCGAGAGCCGGCTCTGCTCCCAGCCCAGCCGGGCGCCGAGCGCGTTCACGCGCAGCGGCCCCTGCTCGGCGAGCGCCACCAGCACCTCGTAGTCGGCCAGCGACAGCCCGCAGTCGCGCTGCAACTGCCGGTGCATCGCGGTCTGCAGCCCGGACACCATCGCCAGGTACCCGCGCCAGACGCGCTGCTGCTCGGCGGACAACCACACGGGAATACATGACACATCATGAGAGTTGTGGTGTCCAGGACCGGCCGCCTAGGCTGGCCCGCTACAAGGGGTGATTGCCATGACCACGACCGCCGAGCGCATCGAGATCCACCGCGCCGAAGACCGCTTCGCCACCCGGATCGACTGGCTGGACTCGCGCCATTCGTTCTCGTTCGCGCACCACTACGACCCGGCCAACACCCACCACGGGCTGCTGCTGGTCAACAACGACGACATCATCACCCCGGGCGCGGGCTTCGAGACCCATCCGCACCGCGACATGGAGATCGTCACCTGGGTGCTGCGCGGCTCACTGGTGCACCAGGACTCCGAGGGCAATGCCGGGGTGATCTATCCCGGTCTGGCGCAACGCATGTCGGCCGGCCGCGGCATTCTGCACTCGGAGAAGAACGACTCCTGGACCCTCACCGGCGGGCCCGAGCACAACGAGCCGGTCCGGCTGATCCAGATGTGGGTGGTGCCCGACGAACGCGGACTGACCCCGGGCTACCAGCAGCTCGAGGTCGAGGACGAACTGCTGCGCGGCGGGCTGGTGACGATCGCCTCCGGCATGCCCAGACACCGCAACAGCACCGCGATCACCATCCACAACCGCTTCGCCGCGCTGCATGTCGCCCGGATGGCGCCGGGGCAGACCGTCGAGTTGCCGCAGGCCCGCTACCTGCACCTGTTCATCGCCCGCGGCGAGGTCGGCCTGGAGGGTGCCGGCGCGCTCGGCGAGGGCGACGCGGTGCGGTTCACCGCCTCCGGCGGCCGGCGCGTCACCGCCACCGCGCCGGCCGAGATCCTGGTCTGGGAGATGCACGCGGGCATGTTCGAGGGCTGACGCCCCGCCCGGCAGAATCCGACCCGCCGGGCCCGCCCGGCAGAATCCGACCCGCCGGGCCCGCCCGGCAAACGGACCCGCTCCCGCTGTCAACCGGTCGGGACCGCATCGGTGCCCGATCGAAACCGCACTGTTACCAATGTTGACAGTGTTATTGGTGTGGCTATTGTGGGCTCGGATGTCTGCGACGGAGGATGGTCGTGCCGGGTCCAGCAACCATGTTCAGGCCCCTGGCCCGTGGTCTGGCCAGGGTGGCCGCGGTGGTCACGCTGTGCGCCCTGACCGCCGGGCTGGGCACCCTCGGCGCCCCGCGGGCCGGCGCCTCTGACGCCAAGGCGTTGCTGCTGGCGGCCATCGCCAACACCAAGGGCAGCTACCTCGTCTACAACTTCGGCGGCCAGTTCGCCGCGCCGTTCCAGTCCGCCGACGGCCGCCAGTACACGCTGAACAACGGCGGGCACCTGCTCACCATCAAGAACGCCTCGGCGCGGCTGCGGCCCCGGCTGCTCGTCGATACCCACCAGGGGTTCCAGGCCCGCTGCGAGCGCGACCCGCGGGCCCGCACCGGCGAGGGCCTGCTGCAGGCCGCCGAGACCTACGCCCCGCTGCAGGCCTGGCAGCTGCTGGGCAAACCGACCATCGCGGTCAACGCGAACTTCTTCGACGTGCGGCCGCAGCGCGGCGGCTCATGGCGGGAGACCGGCTGCTCCTCGCCGCTGGGCGCCTACGTCGACAACACCCGCGGCCTGGGCCGGGCCAACGCCGCGGTCACCGGCACCATCGCCTACGCCGGCAAGCAGGGCCTGTCCGGCGGCGACGAACGCTGGACCGCGCTGGCCACGATGATCCTGCCCGCCGGCGGCGCCCCCTACGTGGTGATGCCGAAGGGGCCGCAGGACTACGACGCGGCCTCCCCGGTGGTGACCCGGCTGGTGGAGTCCGGGGCGCGGTTCGTCGCGGTGGCCGGACTCGGGCTGCTCGCCCCCGGCGACACCGACCAGCTCAACGACCCGGGCCCCAGCGCGGCCCGCACCGCGATCGGCTACAACTCGGCCGCCGACCAGCTCTACGTCTTCCAGGGCGGCAGCTACACCCCCGACCAGATGCAGGACCTGTACCGGGCGCTGGGCGCCGACCACGCCATCCTGCTCGACGGCGGCGGGTCGTCGGCGATCGTGCTGCGCCGCTACGGCGGCGGCATGTGGAGCGGCGCCGGCGCCCCGCGCGGCAGCTGCGACACCCGCGAGGTGCTGTGCGACTCCCGGGAGCGCGCGCTGCCGAGCTGGCTGGCCTTCGACTGAGCACCGCCCGCCGGCGACACCGCCCGTCAATCCCGGGGCCGGCCGGCGCGTCGTGAGACGATCGCTGTCCAAGTGAACGGCTACGCGACTGCCCCACGACCGGCTTCCCGACGCGGCACGCCCGTGGGCGGGCGGCGCAGGCTACCCCGCACCGGGTTCCGCCCCGGGGAGTTCCGCCCCGACATCGAGGGGCTGCGCGCGGTCGCGGTGCTCGCGGTCGTGCTGTTCCACGCCGGGCTGCCCGGGACGGGCGGCGGGTTCGTCGGCGTGGACGTCTTCTTCGTCATCTCCGGCTTCCTCATCACCGGGATGCTGTTCGACGAGGCCGCCCGCACCGGCACCGTGCAACTGGCCCGGTTCTACGGCGCGCGGGCGCGGCGGCTGCTGCCGGCCGCCGCCACGGTGCTCATCGTCACCGTGGTCGGGGCGGTGCTGCTGCTGCCGCCGCTGCAGGCCCGTTCGGTCATCGCCGACGGCATCGCCGGCGCCCTCTACGTCGGCAACTACCGGTTCGCCGTCGAGGGCACCGACTACCTGGCCGCCGAGGCACCCTCGCCGCTGCAGCACTACTGGTCGCTGGGTGTGGAGGAGCAGTTCTACCTGGTGTGGCCGACGCTGATCCTGGCCGTGGTGTGGTTGCGCGGCCGCACCACCCACCGCGCCGGGGTGGAGGCGATGCGCTCCCCGGTGCCCTACCTGGTGGTGCTCGGCGCGCTGGCGGCGCTGTCGCTGGCGGCGTGTGTGGTGTGCACCCGGATCTGGCCGGCCTGGGCGTTCTTCGGGCTGCCGACCCGGGCCTGGGAGCTGGCCGCGGGTGGGCTGCTGGCGCTCACCGCGCACCGGTGGCGCCGGCTCACCGGCCCGCAGGCCGCGCTGGTCGGCTGGGTTGGCCTGGGGCTGATCGTCGCGGCCTGTTCGACGCTGTCGGAGTCCACCCCCTACCCGGGAACCGCCGCCCTGCTGCCGGTGCTGGGCACCGTGCTGGTGATCGGGGCGGGCTGCGCGTTCCCGGATCTGGGGGCGGGCCGGTTCCTGTCCTGGCGCACCATGCGCGCGCTCGGGCGGGTGTCCTACTCCTGGTACCTGTGGCACTGGCCGGTGCTGCTGCTCGGCCCGGTGCTGCTGGGCACCACGGTCGGGCTGCCCGGTCGGCTGGGCCTGGTGCTGGCGTCGCTGGGGCTGGCGATCCTGACCCTGCACACCATCGAGAATCCGGCCCGCTTCGCCGCGGCGCTGCGCTCCTCGGCCGGGCGCAGCCTGGCGCTGGGTGGGGTCGCCACGGCCGCCGCGGTGTGTGCCGGGCTGGTGCTGCTGTCCCTGCGGCCGGTGCCGACCGGTCAGGGCGAGGCCCCGGCGCCCGCCGCGATCGCCGCACCCGCCCCGACCACGTCGTCGGCCGCCCCGAAGCCGCCCAGTCCCGCCGAGCGGATCATGGCGGCGGTGGCCGCCCCGGCCAACCTGGGCCCGGTGCCGGCCAACCTCACCCCGTCGCTGGCGGCGGCACCGGCGGCCAAGCCCGCGATGTTCACCAACGGCTGTGTGCGGTCCTGGCGCGAGGTCGGGGTGCCCGACTGCGTGTCCGGCGACCCGGCGGGGCGGACCACCGTCGTGCTGTTCGGCGACTCGCACGCGGCGATGTGGGAGTCGGCGCTCAACCCGATCGCCGAACAGGCGCACTGGCGGCTGCAGACCTTCGGCAAGGTGACCTGCCCGCCGCAGCAGTTGGCCATCACCAGCCCGTACCTGGGCCGCGCCTACACCGAGTGCCGCAGCTGGCGCGAACAGGTGCTGGCCCGGCTGCGTTCCGCCCCGCCGCACCTGGTGGTGCTGGACATGTCCCGCCGCTACGGTGCCGACTTCGGTTTCACCTCCTACGACAAGGCCTGGGTGGCCGGGCTCGGCACGCTGGTGGGTGAGTTGCGCCGGCTCGGCTCCGAGGTGCTCGTGCTGGGCCCGGTGCCCGACCCGCACAGCACCGTGCCGACCTGCCTGTCGGCGCACATGCGCGACGCCGGGGCGTGCTCGCCGGTGCGGTCGGCGGCACTGAACGCCGACGGGATCGCCGCGGAGGCCGCCGCCACCAGGGCCGCCGGCGGCCATTACGCGGATCTCGGTGACCTGTTCTGCACCGCGCGGCGCTGCCCGGTGGTGGTCGGCAACACCCTGGTGTTCCGCGACGACAACCACATCACCATGGAGTACGCCGCGCTCGTCGCGCCGGTGCTCGCCGAGCACATCCGCGCCGCCCTGGCCTGACGGCCCGGTCTATCGGGTCCCGCCGGCCCCGGCGCGCTCGGCGCCGCGGCCGGTTGCGCGGTCCTCGGCCCGGTGCTTGCCGTGGTAGTCCCCGGCCCGGACCCGGGTCCCGACCCCGGCCTTGGCCGCAGTTCCGGCCCCACCGGGCTTGGCGGTACTGCCGGGCTTGGCGACCTGGCCGGTACGCACCCGGTGCCGGCCGTTCCCGGTGCCGGCGCCGTCGCCGGGCTGGTTCCCACCCGGCTCGGCGGATTCGCTCGGGCGGTCGTCACTGCCCTCGGCGGGATCCGGCCCGGTGCCGGGGTCGGCCGGCCCGTTCCCGGGCTCCGGTTCGGTCGGCGCGTTCCCCTCGCCGTCGGAGGGTTCGGTCGGCTGGGCCGGCTCGGTCGGCGGGGTCGGTTGGGCCGGTTGGGTGCCCTCCGCCGGGGGCGTCGACTCCGCGAACGTCGGTGCGGCGGCGGTCGTGTCGGCCGGCTCCGGCTCGAACGGTTCGCTGTGCTGCCGCTCCGACACACCACCGGTATCCGGATCCTCGACCACGGGGAGCTGCTCGCCCTGCTCGGGGGCGGCTGCCGCGGCGGCGCCGAACCCGTTCAGCGGCCCCGGGTTCGGATCGGGCAGCAGCCCGACGCCGAGGAAGGACCGGGCGAACCCGTCGACCAGGGCGGCCAGCACGTCGATCGGCACCCGCAGCCACTGCTCCGGGGTCAACGGGGGCAGGGTGAAGAACCCGGTGGGCACGCCGGCCTCGTCGAGCCCGCGGTCGTAGCCGGCGGCCGGGTCGACGTCGGTGTAGCCGAGGTTGATCAGGATGCGCAGCGCCGGGGTGAGCGCGTCGGCGATCGGGTTGGGCAGCCGCACCCCGAACACCCGCTCGATCACGTCGGTGATCAGGTACAGCGGCTCCAGGATCGGCAGCGTCCCGGCCGGCACGGTGATGTACCCGTTGATGGCGGTCGGGTTGGCGAGCAGATCCTCGAGTGTTCCGTCGAGGTCCGGAATCAGTTCGGTGAGGTCCAGGTTGCGCAGGGCGTAGGTCGGGAACAACGCCGCCATCAGCGAGTTGGCCAGCGAGAACAGGTTCGGCCAGGCCGGGAAGTCCGAGAGGAACTCGTACTCGACGGTGGCGTCGATCTTGATCGGGATCAGCGTCGCCGCGCCCACCAACGGCAGCCCGATCCCGCCCGAGGTCTCGACCTCGAAATCCGGTGTGCGGGTGGGCAGGCCGAACAGGCTGAACAGCCCGTCGAACCGGGCGAACAGTCCGCCGTTGGCGCGGCCGGGGTTGCCGAGCAGCACCATCGGCAGCACGGTGATGCTGGAGTTCAGCAGGCTGGGGTCGTTGGCCCCGCCGGGCTGGTCGGGGAGTTCGGCGACCACCGAGCGGTAGGCCATGCCGGCGGCGAAGGCACCCAGCCCGAAGCCGACGACGATCGGGATCCGCAGGTTGGTCACGTTCAACGCGGTCAGGTAGTCGGTGCCGTTGATGGCGCCGGCCACCGCGCCCGGCAGCGCGGGCACCCAGCCGAGGTCGATGCCGACCAGCTTCAGCAACGTGAAGGGCGGCCCGGTGGTGATCAGGTCGACGCCCAGGTCGCCGGACAGCCCGTTGAGCAGATCGCCGAGCAGCCGGCCCAGGTCGAGGTCGAGCAGCGCCGGGACCCCGATGGCGTCGAGCAGCTGGGTCAGGCCGGCCAGGTTGAGCAACTCCGCCAGGTCCTCGACCAGACCGGGGTCCACCACCGAGTCGAGCAGATCGGCCAGCGCGTCGGGATCGAGCAGGTCGAGCAGATCGGCGACGGTTTCCGGGCCGAGGCCCTCGAGCAGGTCGACGAGCTGTTCGGGGGCGAGCTCCCCCAGCAGGTCGGCCAGCAAGGCCGAATCCAGTTGCGAGACCAGGTCTCCCACCAGACCCGGGTCCAGACCGGCCAGCAGGTCGGCGACCGCGTCCAGCCCGATCGCGCCGATCACGGCGGCCAGCCCCGCCCCGTCCAGCGCACCCAGCACCTCGCCGAGGTCGTCGCCGAGGGCGTCGAGCACGGCGGCCAGGGTGTCGGCCGGCAGCGACGGCAGCAGCGCCGTGAGATCGGCCGGCTCGAGCCCGGTGAGCAGGTCGATTGCCGCGTCGGCGTCGAGGTGGCCGAGCAGGGCGACCAGGTCGCCGGCCTGCAGGCCGGTGAGCAGGCCGGCCAGCGCCGCGGCGTCCAGCTTGCCCAACAGCCCGGCCAGCGTCTCGGGGGCGAGGCTGGTCAACCTGTCGACGGGCAGCAGGGCCAGCACCTGGGTCAGCACGTCGGTGTCGAGGGCGTCCAGCGCCAGACCCAGCAGGACGGGGTCACCGATCTCGAGCAGACCGTCGACGATGTCCTGAATCGGCAGGTCCAGTGCACCGAGCACGATCGGCACCTGGTCGGTGGTCACCCCGGCCAGCAGCTCGGCCAGCCTGGCCGGGTCGAACTCGGCCAGCACCGCCGAAAGCTGTTCGGGCTCGATCGTGTCGATCAGATCCTGCAACTGCGCCGCGGGCAGATCGGCCAACAACCCGCCCAGCTCGGCCGCGGTCAGCCCCAGCAGCAACGCGGTCGCCGACGCCACCCCGAGCGTGTCGAACACCACCGCCAGGTGCGTGGTGTCGAGGTCTGACAGCAGGTTTGCGAGCCCACCCTCCTCGAGCACCCGGCCGAGCACATCGTCGAGCGCGTCGCCGCCCAGCCGGAACGCCAGGGCGGTCAGCGCGTCCGGCGACAACTCGTCCAGCACCGCGACCAGCCTCGGATTGTCCAGCTCAGCAAGCACATCGACGACGGTGCCGACGGGCAGTTCATCGAGCACGCCGGCCAGGTCGGCGACGTCCAGCCCGGCCAGCAGCCCGACCGCGTCCGCACCGAGCTCGTCGAGCACACCGCCGAGTTCGTCCGACTGCGCCAGGACGGCCAGCACCGATGCCAGCGTTGCCGAATCCAGTCCGGCCAACACGCCGAGCAGCTCGTCGCTCTGCAACAGCGGCAGCGTCCCGGCCAGATCCTCCGGATCCACCAGTCCCAGCAGTGTTTCGAGCTGATCGGCGTCGACGCGGGTGAGCAGCCCGGCGAGCTGGGTGGTGTCGAGTTCGCCGAGCAGCGCCTCCAGTTCGGCCTCATCGAGCGCCCCGAGCACCTCGCCCAGCCCCTCGTCGGTGAGACCCTCGAGCACACCGGCCACCTCCGCGGCATCCAGCACCGCCAGCACGGCGGCCAGATCGGCCACCTCGACCGCGCTCAACACCGCCAGCACCTGCGCCGGCGCCAACCCGGTCAACAGCCCGGTCAGGTCCTCCCCGTCGAGGCCGGCCACCACCGCCGCGACCTGCGCGGGTGCCAACGACACCAGCAGGCCCTGCAGCACCGGCACCTCCAGACCCAGCAGCAACGTCGCGGCCTGCGCCGGCGACAACACGGCGAGCACCGAATCCAGTTGCACCGCATCAAGGCCCGTCAACAACTCGCCGAGCTCGGTGGCATCGAGCCGGTCGAGCACCGTCAGGAGCGATGCGGCGTCGAGGCGGACGAGCGCATCGGCCGTCCCGGCGGGTCCGAGTTGATCGAACAGTCCGAGTAGCCGAGGGACCGTCAGCGTGGTGAGCACCATGTGGAGCAGTCCGTCGGCCATCTCCGGCACCGCGGCGGCCAAGTCGGTGAGGTCGACCAACCCGAGCACCCTGGTGCGGGTGGGGCCGGTGGCTTCACCGAGCAGCGCAACCAGATCGGCGGCGGGAAGGGCGCCGAGCACCGCACCGAGTTGGGCATCGGTGAGCGGACCGAGGAGATCGACGAGCTGGCCGACCGGAATCGGGGCGAGCAGGGAAGCGACTCCGGCGTCCGGCACCCCGGCAAGAAGATCTTGGACCTGGCCGGTGAATCTGAGCAGGAACGCCCCGCGCGCGGCGGGCTCCAGGTGGCCGAGCAGATCCGCCCGCTGCGTGCCCGAGGCTGCGGAGAAGATTGCGAGGACCTCGGCGTCGGTGAGCTCGTCGAGCACCCCCGCCGCTGTCTCGGCGCTAGCGCCCAGCAGGTGGCCGAGGATGTCTTCCAGCGCACCAGCACCAAGGAAAGTCAGCAACGGAATGAGCGGCCTGACGAGGCCGAGGAGGAGATCGACCGCGGGATCAAGGGCCATCACCCCGAACCCGAGGTCGTCATCGGTCCCGGTGAAACCGAGCGCCTCGAAGACCGCGTTCTTCTGCTTCGGGGTGAGTGCGTCGAGGGCGGCGGCCTGCTGCTCCGGGGGCGCGGACTTGAACTCCTCGAGCAGCTCCGGCGTGAGCTCCTTCAGCTCGAGTTTGGGCACCAGCACGAGCGGACCGGGATCGGCGCGCAACGCCACATCGGCCGCCGCGAGTGGGGGCCGCTGGGGCGGAACGGAGGTTACCGTCAGCGCGGTGGCGGTTGCCGTCACCGCACCGAGAGCGGCGATTTTCTTGGTCGGCTTGCTCCGCCTCCGGTGCTTCGCTTTTGCCATGGCCCGCCCCTTCCTCCGAACGCCCCAGCCATGACGGCGAACGTAACACCGCGGCAACATTGCTGAGCGGTTTTTCGAGCAACGCTTTCCCGAGTCAGGCGACGAAACCTTCAGCCAGCGAATCGAAAACTTTCGTCCTCGTTAATGGCCGTTTCAAGATCGGCTAATTACCTAGCCAAACATTGCTTCAGCAAATTCCAAATGAAAGCGAACGGATTGCCGAGCTTGGCTATATGAACGAACCTCCTCCGAGGAATACGGCGTCTACCTCGGCTTTCCGACCATGAAACAAATGATGAGCCGCATCGACGCGACCCCTCACGGGCGGGTTGCGAACACCCTTCACAGGCTGCGCCAAGTGCGGCTCAACCGCCGCGGGGCTACCGGACCCGGATCGGCGCGGCCCGCCGTCCGGCGGTTTACGGCAACGTCGAGTGACGCTGTCGATATTTTGCTGACAACATCCTCTCGGGGATCGGTCCGCGCTCAGGCCGCATCGGCAGCGGGCGCTCCCCGGTCGTCCGCACCGGTTGCTGGGGCGTCACGCGGGCCACGCGCGCCGGCGTGCGACGCAGCGGATTTTCCTGCCGCTTTCCCGGCGAGCCGGCCCCGCTCCCCCGGCCCGTCCCACCGCGACCGAGGGTGGTCATCGTCGTCCGCATCCGGGTCGTCCGCATCCGGTTCGCGCAGCGGTGCCCCGACGACGTCGGTGTCCGCCGGCGCCGCAGGGGCTTCGCCGACCCGGGACCGTGGTTCGGCCGGCACGCGCGGGCCGTCCTCGTCGCCGTCGACGACGTCCGGGCCGATCGCCGGAGCCCCCGGTGGGTTCGGGGCGTCGGACTCGTCGACCTCCGCCGCGTCGCCGTCATCGGATGCCGCCACCCCGGAAGCCGCGGATGCGTTCGCGGCCGCACCGCCCACCCCGAGTACCCGCAGCAGCGCGTCGAGCGGATTCGCCCGTGGCGAGAACGTCACCAGGCCCTCGGTGATCGCATCGGCGATCCCGCGCAACAGCGACCCCAGCAGGTTGACCGGTACCTCGAGCCAGTTGATCGCGGGCAGCGCACCGAACGCCGTCGGCACGCCCGCCTCGTCGAGGGTGCGGTCGTAGATACCCAGCCGGGGGTTCCAGTAGACATCGGTGTAACCGAGGTTCACCAAGCTGGTCAGCAGCGGGCTCAGCGCCGTCGCCAGCGGATTGGAGAAGTCGAACCCGGGCGTGAAGAGGTTGATGAAATCGGTTGCCAGATATAGGGGTTCAAGTAACGGTAGCGTTCCGGCCCGGACCGTCAGGTAGAGATTGGCCGAAAGCGGTCCGGCGAACAGGTCCCCGACGATATCGCCCACCTGCGGCCCGAGTTGGCCGGCGAAGTCCAGGAGGGTGTCCAGCACCCCGGTGCCGCGCAGCAGGTAGGTCGGAAACAGCGCGGCCGCAAGGTTGTTGGCGATGGTGAACGGGTTGGCCCAGGCGGCGAAGTCGGCCATCGGGTCGTACATGGTGGCGATGTCGACGAGCACCGGCAACAGGTTGGCCGCACCGGCCGTGAGCCCGGTGTCCGGCAGCGGCAGCCCGGAACCGTCGCTGTGCGCGGAGGTGGCCGGGGTGACCGTGGGGATGCCGACCAGATCGCCTAGCGGGTACAGCCGGGCCAATATGCCCCCGTTGGGCCGGCCGGGGTTGGCCAGCAACAGCATCGGCAGCACCGTCAGGCTGCCCAGCAGCGGGTCGAGGTTGGGATACCGGCTGCCGCCGGGCTGTTCGGCCAGGTCCGCGACAACCTGGCGGTAGGCCGCGCCGGCGGCGAACGCGCCCATGCCGTACCCGAACACGGTGACGGCGCGCAGGTCGAACATGTCCAGGCCGAACCGGTCGGCGAGTTCGGCGACGATCCGGCCGATCACCGAGTCCTCGCCGATCAGCTGCAGCAACAGACCGCCGGTGCCGACGCCGAGGTACCCGGAGTCCTCGACGGCGGTCGCGATCGCCCTGGGCAGCGCCGGGTGCCAGCCCACGTCGAACCCGACCAGCTCGGCCAGGGCGAACGGCGTGCCGCTGGTCACCACGTTCAGACCGGGAATGTCGAGCCGGCCGAAGTCGAGCAGGTCGGCCAGCCCCAGCCCGGCCAGCTCCAGCAGGTCGACGATGCTGATCCGGTCCAGGCGGTCCTCGACGTAGCGGCGCACCAGGGCGTCGATCAGCCCGCTGACCAACGGCGGCAGCTCCAACAGTCCGCCCAGCCCGTCCAGCACGTCACCGAGCAGCTCGGTGACGAGCATCGACACCGTGACGCTGTCCAGCAGCCGTTCCAGCACGGCCACCGGGTCGACGCCCAACGCCCGGGCCAGCACACCCAGGTCGAATCCCTCGACCAGGACGCGGAGCACGGGTTCGGCGAGGCGCTGCTGCAGGTCGAAGACGCCCGCGCCGAGGCCGAAGGTCAGATCGGGCAGCGCCCCGGGCGGCGGGAGCAGCTGCACCGCGGCGAGCGGTGCGATGCCGGCGGTGACGACCGGGTCGACCGGTGCGGGCGGCGGCGCGGTGAAGCCGGCGGTGAGTGCGGTCGCGGTGACGGTCGCCGCCCCGGCGGCGAGGACCCGGCGGGCCCGTGGCGCGCGTCGCTGCCGTCCGCCCCCGTCGGCCATCGCCGCCCCTCCCCGCATCAGCCGAGCATCCGGTCGAAGGTCGCGTCGTCGACATTTGCTGCTTGTCGACATCCGCGTTCCGCCACCGGTGCCGGCAACCCGGAGTGGGTGGTCGGCACGTGCGGGCTCTGCATGGGAAATCCCGGGCAAACCCCGCCCGGCGGTGGCGACCGGGTAAATTTACCCCAGCGTCACTGATGCGGCGCGGTATTTTGCCGTATTCGCGGTGTCAGGCGCCCCGGCCCCGGTGGCCGGTCTTGCCTCCGCCGGTGTCGCCGGACGGTGCCGTCACCCTCCCGCCGGGGCCCCGCTTCGCGACGCCGGGCGCACCGACGTCGGCACGGGCCTCGGCGACGTGCTTGCGCAGCCGCTCGCCGATCGGGCCGCGGATGGCCGGTGCCCGCCGGGTGGGGCCGGCCTGCTCGGCGGTGTCCTGATTCGGCTCGTCCTCCCCGGTGACGCCTTGCTGGGACCCGGACTGTTCGGGCTCGATGTTTTCCGGTTCGATCTTTTCCGGTTCGATCTTCTCGGGTTCGATCTTCTCGGGAACTGGGTTGCCGGACCCGGACCCGTCGGTGTCGACGTGACCGGAGGCCTCCTGCCCGGTACCCCCTGGCCCGTCCCCGTTCCGACGGAACTCGCGCTGCAGCTCGACCCGCTGATTGCTCACGTCGGTGGCTCCGTCCACAGCGATGTTGACGAGGTTCGTGGAGTTCGGGTCGGGTATCGACGCGGCCGACGACACCAGTTGCCCGCCGGCCGTCGCCCACGCATCACCGAGCAGGTTCGGCAACCCCGGAACGCCACCGCCGAGCGGCGCGTCGAGGTCGAGACCGAGCAGGCGCAACAGGGCGCGCAGAGCGTTGGGACGTGGGTCGGTGCTGATCAGCCCCTCGGCCAGCGCCTGCTGGAAGCCGCGCACCGCCGCGGTCAGCAGGTTGGCCGGCACCTCGGCCCAGTTGATCGCCGGCAGCGTACCGAACGCGGTCGGGATGTTCGCCTCGGTGAGGGTGCGGTCGTAGCGGGCCTGGTCGGCGTCCCAGTAGGCGTCGGTGTAGCCGAGGTTGACCAGGCTGGTCAGCAGCGGGTTGAGCGCGGTGGCCACCGGGTTGTTGAATGTGAAGCCCGGCGTGAACAGATTGATGAAATCGGTTGCCAGATAAAGCGGTTCGAGCAACGGCAGGGACGGCGCCGGGACGGTGAAGTACAGGTTGACCGCCAGCGGTTCGGTGAGCAGCCCGTCGAGAATGCCCTCGAGCTGCGGCTCCAGCTGTTCGAAGGCCGAACCGAGCAACTCACTGAGGTCCAGGCCGCGCAGCAGGTAGGTCGGCAACAGCCCCGCGACGAGGTTGTTGGCCACGGTGAAGGGATTCGGCCACGCCGCGAAGTCCGACAAGGGGTCGTATTCCCACCCGAAGTCGAGCTTGACCGGGAGCAGGTTGGCCCCACCGAGCACCAGGCCGGTGTTGAGCACCGGCACGTTCAGCAGGTTGTCCTCGTTGACGCTGCTGGTGACGGATGTCTCCGGGGTGACGGTGTTGATGCCGACCAGATCGCCCAGCGGGTACAGCCGGGCGAAGAGCCCGCCGTTGGGCCGACCGGGGTTGCGGATCAGCACCAGGGGCAGCAACGTGAGGCTGCCCAGCAGGAACGGATCGCCGTCGTAGGCGGCCCCGCCCGGCTGGTTGGGCAGGTCCGCCAGGACCTGCTCGTAGGCCGCGCCGGCCGCATAGGCGCCGAGCCCGAAGCCCACCACGGCGACCGCGCGCAGTGCGACCAGGTTCGGCAGCGTGATGTCGACCGACTCGAGCACGCCGCGGACCTTGTCGACGTCGACGAGCGGGAGTCCGAGTTCCGCCAACAACGGCAGGACGCCGATCTCCAGGTACCTGGTGTCGTTGATGTCCGAGGCCACCGGATTGGGCAACGCCGGCTGCCAGCCGAGGTCCACACCGAACAACTTGGCGAGGGTGAACGGCGCACCCGCGGTCACCACGTTGACCCCGGGAAGATTCAGATCGGCCAGGTTCAGCGGGTCGCTCAGGTCCAGGCCGAGCAGGCCGAGCAGTCGGCCCAGCGTCACGTCCTGGAGGAGACCGTCGAGATTGATCAGACTCGACTTGCCGAGGACGTCGATGAGGCCCGCCACCAACTCCTCCACGGCATCCCCGAGCAGCGCGCCGACCACGGAACCGAGCACATCGTCGACGATGTTTCCCAGCACCCAGTCCAGGATGGCGCCCAGCCCGGGCAGGCCTTCCTCCAAGGACTCCGGGTCGAGCCCGAGCAGACCCTCCAGGCTGAGCCCGGCGGACTCGCCGCCCAGCGCACCGAGCACCCCGTCCAGCACCCCGCCGAGGAGCTGAGAGAGGCCGAGTTGTCCCAGTGCGTTGGTCAACACGCTCTGCGGGTCCAAGCCGAGCGCCTGTGCGACCGCGGCCAGGTTGACCGTTTCGACGAAGCCGCGGACGAGCTGCTCGGCGAACGCCTGCTGCAGGTCGTAGACGTTCGATCCGAGACCGCCGGTGAGGTCGGGCAGCTGCCCGGGCGGCGGGAACAGGTGCACCCCGGCGGTCAGGTCCACGTCGGCGACCGCCGATCGGGCGGTCGCCGCCTCCGCCGGCGCCACCATGCCGACGGTCAGTGCGGTCGCCGTCGCGGTCGCCGCGCCGGCGGTGACGATGCGTCGCGATCCCCTCGTCGACCGGTGCCGCGCCATGCCGCCCCCTTTTCGAGGTCAACCGAACGATGACGGGCACTGTAACACCACCTGCATTTGCTGACACAGCAGTCAATATTCTGTGGCAAAATCGCTGAACCAAACACGGCACAACACTCGGATCAGAAAGACGGTCTAAATACGCCGTAAGCGCCGATTTCTCCACGCCGCACCACCCGTTTCGGCAATGCAGAACAGCGGAATACCGAGTTAGCTGAACAGGCGCCGTGCGCTTGCTGCTGCAAGCGTTGTCGGGCCCACGTAACTCGCACCGAACAGCGCAACATGGGCCAGCAGCGGGTAGAGCTGGTGCAGCGGGATCCGGTCGCGCCAGCCCGGCCGCAGCGGCCGGACCTGCTGGTAGGCATCGAGGATGTCGTCCAGGTGAGGGCACCCGAACAGCGCCAGCATCGCCAGATCGGTCTCCCGGTGCCCGCCATGGGCGGCCGGGTCGATGAGCACCACCCCGTCCGGCGTCCACAGCACGTTGCCGCTCCACAGGTCGCCGTGCAGCCGCACCGGGTGGTCGTCGTCGTCGAACCACCCGTCCGCGCACCGATCGATCACCTGCTCCACCACCCGGCACACCGCCGCCGGCAGGCGGTGTGCGCACCGGTCCAGCATCGGCGCGAGCCGCTCATGGGCGTAGAAGCTTCCCCACCGGTCGTGCCCGGTCAGCGACATCGGCATCGGTGCCGAGAGCGGGCCGAAGAACCCGGGGCCGGTCCAGCCCGCCGGCGGGCAGCCGAACGCGTCCGCGCCCGCGTCATGGGTGATCGCAAGCCGGGCACCGAAATCGCGGGCGGCCGCCGGGGTGGGCGCCACCGTGTGCAGCCGTTGCAGGGTCAGCGAGTGCTCGTCGACGGCGAGCACCGGTACGGTGCGCACCCCGCCCGGCACCGTCAGCCAGCACAGGCCGGCAGCCTCGGCGGCGAAGCACCCGGGTGGTGCGGCCGGATTCCGTTTGACGAAGTGCGGCACCGTCATTGCGTGGTCGGCCGCGGACCGTAGCGGAACACCATTGCGGCAGCGGCGATCACCACCGCCGCTGCGGCAATCACCGGGGCCACCGTCACCCGGGTCACCGTGGCGCCGAGCACCGCACCACCGCACATCGTCAGCACCACTCCGTAGCGCAACTTCTCGCGCCGGCCGTCGCCGCCGGCGAGTCGGCTGTCGTAGCCGATCCCGACGATCGTCGAGGTGAGCACCGTCGTGGTGAGCTCGGGGATGCCGAACTGGCGGGCGGTGACGTTCTGGGCGCCGAACACCACGGCCATCCCGGCGATCAGCACCAACTTGCGGTCGTCCCGGTAGTCCAACACCCCGGCTCCCGCGAGCAGCGAAAGAATCAACAGCGCAACGACTTCCGATCCGAGTGCGATCGTCAGCCGGCGCCGGTCGTCGGGAATGTGGCGCACCATCCGGCCGCCGACCACGGTGCCGGCCAGGAAGCCGGCAAAGGCCACCACCGCGGCGGTCATGTCGATGCCGGAGTCGGGCACGAACCAGAACCCCAGGAAGATCACGTTGCCGGTCATGTTGGCCACGAAGACGTGGCCGAGCACCAGCACGCTCACCGCGTCGACCATCCCGGTCGCGAACGTCAGCAGCAACAGCGCGAGGACCGTGGACCGTTCGCCGACCGGTGACGCCGGGGTCATCGCACGGGTCTCACAACTGCGGGGTCAGATCCAGTTTGGTGACCGCGGTCATCCGGCTCACCCGCCAGTCGGCACCGTCGCGTTGCAGGGTGAGCCGGTAGGACAGGTAGCGCAGCGACGGGATGTTCTTGGTGCGCGGGCTGGTCGCCACCGAGTTGGTGTAGACGAGCACGGTCGCCTCGTTGTCGGTGACCGACTCCACCGCCGCCCCCATGACCTGGGTGTTGTTGGTGACCTCGGCCTGTTTGTTGGTGGGCACGATGGCGTCGATGTAGCGGCGGTACTCGGCGGCGAAGTCCCCGGTCAGGTAGCGCTGCGCGCGGTCGGGCAGGGTGTCCATGTCCTGCGGGGTGTAGGTCCACAGTGTGGTGATGGCCTCGGTGGCGGTGCGGGCGATCTCGAGCTTGGTGTGCACCATCGCCCGGTCGGCGAGGTACGGCTGGGCCGCGGCTCCGGCGAATGCCCCAGCGGCGACGAACAACCCGCTCACCACTGCGGCGGCGACGAGCAGCCGCCGGCCGGCGGGCCGGTGGGCGGCGAGCACCGGTTCGGTGTCGGTCCCGGCCGCTTCGGACTCGCTCCCTTCGGTCTCGTCGGACGCCGGCTCGTCGGACGCGTCCGCGGCGTTCCCGGGGGCGGATTCGGTGGCGGATTCAGTGGCGGGCTCGGTTTCGGTTTCGGTCACCACTACCGCGCGCCGTACGCGGCCGGCCTTGCCGACCGGTGCCGGCTGCGCATCGCCCGGTTCGGCCTCCCCGGCCCCGGTTTCCTCGCTGCCGGACGCGTCGGTGGTGACGTCACCGCGCCTGCGGCGCAACCACTTCCACCGCCGCCGGGGTTCGGCGGCGTCGGCACCGGTGGTCAGATCACCTGGATCAGGTTGCTGATCTTCCACTGCTGTCCCTTCTTGACCGCCGTCGCCAACCAACGGCTGCCGCTTTCGATCGTGCGCTTCCCATCCGGGGTCTTCGTGGTGGTCTTGACGGCCACCAGCACATCGGCGCTGCCGTCGTCGTGCCAGCGCTCGATGCCGGCCGCCAGCACCTCGCCGGTGGTGGGTTCGGCGCGGGCCACCTGGACCAGGATCGCGTTCTTCTTCTCCTCGAACATCTTCGCGAACTCGCCGGTGGCCTCCTCCAGGATGCCGTCGGCGTAGTCGTTGGCGTTGAACGGATCCAGCGAGGTGTACTCGGTCATGAACTCGGTCACATAGTCCAGCACGGCGACGTCACGCGTCGCGGTGCGCCGGTCGCTCTCATGCTCGACGAGCACGAACGTCGCCGCCGCCACCGCCAGCGGGATGAGCACCCCGGCCAGTGCGCCGAGCAGCGCCAGCCCCCACCGCGGCGGCCGTGGCCGCACGGCGAAGAAGTCGGGGTGCCCGGCGGTGATCCTGCGTCGTGGACTCATTGCCCCGCCCGGTTGAGGTTCGGTTGTTTGAGGACGGTCAGGTTCGACACCCGCCACCGGCCGTCGTCGCCGCGCTCGAAACCGGCCCGCACGGTGGCGGTGATGAACTTCGCCGCCTGCGGGTCGTTCCCGCGCTGCCCCTGCAGGGCGATGAGCATTTCGGCCCGGTCCGCGCTCGCCTGCAGCACCGCGCTGTTGACCGCCCAGTACTCGTTGGTGACCAGGTCGCCCTGGGCCCGCACCACCTCCTGCTGGGCGGCGAACTGTTCCCGGTAGCCGTCGGCGACCAGGTCCCGGGCCCGGGCGAAATCCTCGTCGACCGAATCGGCCCGGTAGGACAGCATCTGCTCGACGATCCGCGGCCCCTGCTCGCCGATCTCGCGGCGGGTCTCGAACACCGCGTGCTCGGGCCGGTACACCGCGAGGTAGCCCAGCCCCGCCACCGCCACCGCCAGCGCCGTGGCCGTCGCGAGCAGCACCCCGGCGTCGCGGCGGGCGTCACGGGCCGGCCGGTCCGGCACCCGGTGCACCTCGGTGTCCGCCAGCATGTCGGCGAAGGTGCGGTGCCGTCGGTCCCACAGCGGCCACAGCCAGCCGACCAGCATGCCGGCGGTGTCCAGCAGGTGCGCGACGTCGCGGAGCATCAGCCGGCCCAGCCCCGCCTTCCGGCCGTCACGCCGCACCACCCGGATCCGCCACACCGCGCGGCCCACGCTCCACCCGGTCAACTCCGGCAGCAACCAGCGGTTGACCAACAGGCCCGCACCGGCGGCCACCGCGACCACGATGCACACCGACCACAGCGCGCCGAAGGCCTCGGCGGACCACGCCACCAACCCGGCGGTGGCCAGCACCCCGAGCGCGGGCAGCACGTCGACCGCGAACGCCCCGGCACGGGCCGACCACGGCGCCAGGGTGTCGGTGGTGCGGGCCGGTTCCAGGGTGTCCGTCACGAGGTGACCTGATCCAGCCGGGCGATCTTCCAGGTACCGGCATCCGGCGCCATCCGCACCCGCAACCGGTAGCCCTGCTCCTGGTCGGCGGCCTCGGTGTTGGTGACCTTGACCCGCAGCGCCACCAGCACGTCGATCGCGCCGTCGTCGTGGTGGTGCTCCACCGCGGCCCGCATGTCCGAGACCGCGACCTTGACGTTGGCGACCCGGTAGGCGTCCACCAGCATGCTGCTGTACAGCGCCGCCTGGGCGGCGAAATCGCCGGTGGCGCAATCGATGATCTTGGCCTGCGCGGCGGTCATGGCATCCACGTCCGGCGCCTGGGTGGCCGACACGCAATCCTGCGCTGCGGCCAGTGCGGCGGCCTCGTCACGGGCGAGCTGCTCGGCGTGCTGGTGGGCACGCCAGGCCAGGACACCGCCGACGACCACCGCCGCGGTCGCCAGCACCAGGCCGGCGCAGATCCCGACCAGCCAGCCCCGGCCCAGCCGGGACGGTCGGGACGCTACGGCTGGGTGGGCGGGGTCGGTCTGGTCGGTGGGGTCGGCCGGGGATACGGTGAGCGACTCGTCGGGCCGGTCATCAGCATCGGGACTGGGGTTCAGCTGGCTGGTGCCAGCATCTCCTTCCATCCGTCATCTCCTGGGTTGCTCGAGTTGCTGACGGAGTACCTGACACCGTCCGGTCCGACCACCTCACCGGCCGCGGGGTTGTAGATGGCCGACGTTCCCCCTGCCGGAGTGTAGATGCACGGATTGGGCTGCTGTCCACTGCAGGTCACGGTGCCGCGGCCGGGCGGGGTCAGCGGGTCGCTGACCGGCGCCATCGGCTGCGGCAGCTGGTCGGCCGGCAGCGGGTTGAGCCCGTTGTTGACCGACGGGGCGGGGATCACCCGGCCCGGATCCACCGGCTGGTCGCAGCGCGCACCGGGGGCCGGACAGTTGAGGATCTGGTTCGGGTCGCCGTACCAGGGGTTGGTGCCCAGCGGCTGGTACGGCTCGTCGCTGCGGCACTCCTTCGGGGTGGCCGCCCGCTTGCCCGGCACGTCCACGCACGGATAGTTGCGCGCACCGCGCACCACGTTGTGCTGGTAGTCCTTCGGAATCTTGCAGTAGGTGCCCGACGGCAGCTCCTTGAGCGAGGTGTCTGCGGGCGACCGCCACTCCGAGGCCGGCAGGAAGCCGGTCAGGCACGGCGGCGGCTGGTTGATCGTCAGGCCGATGTGCAGCAGGCCCTCGCCCGGGTAGACGGCGGTGTTGGCCTGCGCGATCGCCGCGCCCTGCGGCAGCACGACCAGCGTCTGCTCGACACCCTTGTTGTACCGCTTGAGCAGGTCGTTGACGACGGCGAGGTTGGCCAGCGTCTTCGGCAGCGACTCGCGCACGTCGGAGAACACCGCGTTGAGCTGGTCGGCGGTGGGCGCGGCCTGCCGCAGCCCGCTGCGCAGCGCGGCGTCCTGTTCGGCGGCCTGCCCGGCCAGGATGTTCAGGTTGCGCGACCAGCGTTCGATGGCGTCACCGGACTCCACCTGGCTGTCCAGGATCGGCGCGGAGTTGGCGATGATGTCGTTGATCGGGTCCAGGTTGTCCCGGTAGCCCTGCGCGATCTCGGTGGTCGACTCCACCAGCCGCTGCAGCGCCGGCCCCAGCCCGCCGACCGCCTTCGACGTCTCGGTGAGCAGGGTGTCGATCTTCTCCTTCGGCAGCACCGCCAGCCCGCGGTTGGCGGCGTCCAGCGCCGGACCCACCTCGCTGGGCACCGAGCTCTTGGTGATGGTGTCACCGTCGCGGAAGTACTCGCCGACACCGCCCTCGGACACCAGGTCCAGGTACTGCTCGCCGATCGCCGACACCGAGTGCACGTTGGCCGAGGCGTCGATCGGGATCTTGTACCGGTCGTCGATGCTCAGCGTGGCCAGCGCACCGCGCTCGGTCGGCTCCACCGCGGTCACCTTGCCGATGGTGGTGCCGCGGTAGGTGACGTTGGCGGTGGCGTACAGCCCGCCCGAGCGGGGCAGCTCGGCGTGCAGCGTGTACTGGCCGATGCCCATCAGCGACGGCAGCCGCAGGTAGTACCAACCCAGCACGACCAGCGCGAGCACGGTCAGCACGGTGAAGATGACCAGCTGGATCTTGATGAATCGGGTCAGCATCATTCCGCCCTTTCCACCAGCGGTCCGCCCGGCGCGTCGTGCGGGTTCGGCGTGAACCGGATGTCCGGGATCATCGTCGCCGGGTCACGGCCCCAGGCCTGCTCGAGCGCCCGCAGCATGCCCGACACCCCGGTGCCGGTCAGGAAGCCGTTGTCCAGCGCCGACAGCGTCAGGTCCAGGATCAGCGACACGTTGATGTAGTCGCCGCGCACCGCCTTCGGCACGTTCTCGATGTTGAACGGCGCGGTGAGCATCAGCTTGAGCGCGCCGAGCAGGTACGGCGACGCGCGGCCCAGCTCGCGCAGCGGCCGGTGCAGGTTGCGCAGGTTCGTCGACAGCGGGTCGGACGCCTGCCCGAGGTAGGTGTGGGTGGCGTCGGAGACCCGGCCCAGCGCGAGCACCGCGTCGACGAACAGGTCCTGCGTCTCGTTGAAGTGCTCGATCAGCGGCGGGAACTCGGTGAGCACCCGGTCGATGGTCGCGTTGCGGTCGGCGACGATCGCCAGCAGCTCGTTGGTCCGGTCGATGGCGCGGGTGATGTCGTCGCGCTGCGCGTTGAGCTCGGCGGTGAACACCGCGAGCCGGTTGAGGAACTCGCGGATCTGGTCGGCCCGGCCGGACAGCAGGTTGGCCACCTCAGTCTGGATCGTCTCGAGGTTGGCGATGCCGCCGCCGGTGAGGATGGTCGACACCGCGGCCAGCACCCGCTCGGTGGTCGGGAACGCCGAGGACCGCTGCAGCGGGATGGTGTCACCGTCGCGCAGCGGCTCCGGCGACGGATCGGCCGGCACGTCGAGCTGCACGTGCTGCGACCCGAGCAGGCTGGTCTGGCCGATCTTGGCCTCCACGTTGGCCGGCAGCTCCAGCCCCGGCTCCAGGTCCAGGGTGAGCGTGGCGACCCAGTTCTTCAGCTCGATCCTGCGCACCGTGCCGACGAACACGTCGGCCACCCGCACCCGGCTGTTCACGTTGAGCGCCAGGGTGTCGGGCATCTGCACGTAGATCGTCATGTGGTCACGACCCGTGCCCGGCCCGCCCGGCAGCGGCACGTTGGCGATGCCGCGCCAGGAACCGCACGAGGTCAGCACCAGTGCCGCCAGCCCGAGGGCCAGCGCGCGACGGCCGATCCGGCCCAGGCTGCGCATCGCGGTCCTTCCAGCGTTCCTTGCAGGCTTCATCACGGCGCTCCAGCTTCGGCGGGCAGCGGCGGACCGGCCGGCGCCGCGGCGGGCGCGGGCGCCGGGGCGGCGTTGCCGGCCAGCGCCCCCAGCGGGTCACCCGGAATGACACCGGGAGCCGGCGCGGGCGGCGGGCCCGGCTGCGGATACCACGGCGGCGGCAGCGGGTTGCGCTCGTCGAATGCGTTCGGCGGCCCGGGCAGGTTGCCGTCGCGGGTGGTGCCGAACGCCGGCGGGGCCGGCGGGTTGACCGGGTCGGGCCCGCCCAGCAGCGCGGCCAGCGAGTCCGGGGTGAGCATCTGCGCGGTCGCCGGCTGCACCTGCACCCCCTGCATGCCGGGGGCGACGATCCAGCCCGGCTCGTGGTTGCCGTGGCTGAACAGGGTGTCGCGGGCGAAGATGCCCGGCACCGTGGTGTCCTTGTAGCCCGGCGGCGGCCGCAGCCGCTCCTCCGAGTAGGAGATCAGCTTGGGCAGCGTCATCGCGGTGCTGACCTGGTTGATGCCGAACGGCGGGAAGTTGAACTTCATCGCGTCCAGCACCGGCCCGAGGTACTCGGCGCACAACTCCGCCGACTCCTGGTAGCCCAGCCGGCTGCCGGCCTGGATGGCCGAGCAGATGAACTGCATCGGGTTGGCGAAGTTGATGATCGACGGCACGCTGACGATGCCGCCGTTGACCGGCGAGGTGATGTTGGTGACGTTGGCCACCATGTTCGGGAACACGTGCAGGCCGGTCTCCAGGCCGTCGAAGGCGTCCGGCTGCAGGATCGCGTCGGTCACCTCGGCGAGGTTGTCGATGTCGTGCACCAGCACGTCGCCGTTCTCGTCGAGGAACTTGCGGGTGGTGGCCAGCACCGCCTCGATGTCGCGCAGCGCGTCGGCCAGTTCCCGGTCGGTGTTGGTGAACGCGTTGGTGAACTGGGCCAGGTTGTTGTTCAGCGCGACGAACTGCCGGTCGTTCTCGTGCAGCGCGTTGACGAACAGCGCCAGGCTGCGGACCACCCCGAAGAAGTCCTCGCGGCCCTCGTTGAGCGCGGTCAGCGCCTCGGAGAGGTTGTTGAGGGTGCGGTTGATCTGGTCACCCTTGCCGGCCAGCCCGTCGGCGTAGGACTCGATGATGTCGCCGAACGGCCCCTTGGGCTGCTCCGGGGTGGGCCCCAGGTCGGTCAGGATGCGGTCGATCGAGTCGCGCAGCTCGTCGTACTCGACCGGCACCGCGGTCTGGTCCACGTCGAGCACCGCGCCGTCCGGGAGCACCTCCCCGCCGGTGTAGGGCGGGTCGAGCTGGATGACGCGGGACGCCACCAGGCTCGGGTTGAGGATGGTGGCGGTGACGTCCTTGGGCACCTTGTACCGGCTGTTGTAGTGGAAGGTGACCTTCATCTTGTCGCCGGCCGGCTCGATCTTGTCGATCTTGCCCACCTGCACGCCCATGATCTGCACCTTGTCGCCGGGGTACAGCGCCAGCGTCTCGGTGAAGTAGGCGACGACGGTGTTGGTGGTCAGCCGCTTGTAGACGTTCCAGCCCACCGCGACCGCCACCAGGCCCAGCACCACCACCAGCGCACCGACGATCACGGTGGCCCGCGACAGCGGCGGCAGCTTCAGGCTGCGAATGTTGAAGATGGTCGACATCAGAACGCCGTCCCCTCTTGCGAACCGGGCGGAAGGAAGGGCGGATTACCGGGCAGCGGCGGTTTGTCCACCGGGGGCAGCTGCATGCCCGGGCCGGGCGGCGGCGGGCCGGCGTCCGGCGGCACCGGCGGCGCGATGGCCGGGGTGAACTCGCCGGGGGCGGGCTGCTCGCCGACGGTGCGGGCGCCCGGCGGGGCGGGCGGCAGCGGCACCGGGGCGCCGGGCACGCCCGGCGACGGCTGACCGGGCACCGCCGCGGCGGGCACGCCCGGGGCCTGATGCACGGCGTCCGGGTTGTGCGGGGCGCCGACGACGTTCGGCGGCGCGTAGTTCGGGCCGTACGGGTTGTCGCCGAACGGGCCGACGCTGCGGCCGGCGCACGGCAGCGGGTTGTCGGGGGTGGGCAGCGAACCGGCCGCCGGGGTGTAGGAGCACGGCGAGCCGGGCGGCACCGCCGGACCGGGATGCTCCGGGGTGCCCTCGAGCGGGGTGGGCGCGGCCGGCGGGGCGCCGTTGCCGTGCCGCACACCGTTCGGGTCGGGGAACTGGAACTCCGGCAGGCCGGTGCTGCGCCAGAACTCCTCCGGGTCGAGTCCGCGCTCCTTGAACGCGGCGTCGACGAACGGCTGCAGGATCTGGTAGGGCACCAGGTTGACCAGCATCACCTTGAAGAACGGGCCCGAGGCGATGCCCTCGGCCACCGACGCGGTGAACTTGCTCAGCACGATGAGCGTGTCGATCAGGTCGTACTTGCGCTCGACGAGGATGTCGCTGATCTCGCCGAGCTGCACGAGCACCTTGTTCAGGTTCGGGTTCTCGTCGATCACCCCGCGCACCTGCTCGGAGACCGCCGACACCCGCTCCAGCAGGTAGCTGATGGCCTGGTTGCGCTGGTTCAGCGCGGCCAGCAGGGTCTGGGCGTTGACCAGCAGCTGGTTGATCTGACCGCTGCGGTTGCCGAGCACCTCGGCGATCTTGTTGGCGTTGGCCAGCAGCTGCTTGATCTCCTGGTCGCGCTTGCCGATCGTCTCGGAGAACTCCGCCACCCCGTCCAGCGCGGCGCTCAGGTGCGGGTAGGTCTGGTCGATGGTCTCCGACAGCACGTTCAGCGACTCCCGCACGGTGCGGGTGTCCCAGCCCGAGGCGGCCTCGGTGACGTCGAAGAACGCGTCGTAGATCTGGTACGGCGTGGTGGTCTGCCCGATCGGCAGCACCCCGTCGGCCTGCAGCGGCTGGCTGCCGCGCGGCTCGATCTCGATGTTCTTGCGGCCCAGGATGGTGTCGGTGCGGATGGCCGCCCGGCTCTCGGTGCCGATCTGGGTTCCGTTCAGGGTGAACCCGACCTTGACCTTGTCGCCGTCGATCTCGGTCGAGCGGACCTGCCCGACGTTGACGCCGGCGATGCGCACCTTGTCCCCGGGGCGGATGCCGCCGGTGTCGCGGAAGTGCGCGTAGTAGGTGGGCTGGGCGAACAGCATGGGCACGCTGGCGAAGCTCTGCCCCACGCCGACGACGAGCACCAGGATGATGATGCCCATCAGCCCGTTGCGGACCTTGCTGCCTCCCTCCAACGGTCTCATTGCGGCGTGCACCTACCTGTCGGCTGCGAGGTGATACGGACAGTGCGGACCGGGCCGCCCGGCTGCGCCCCGTTGAGCTTCAACGAGATGTCGCAGACGTAGAAGTTGTAGAAGTCGCCGTAGATCCCGCCGGCCCGGCCGATGATCTTCAGCGCGGTGGGCAGCCGGACCAGCAGGTCGTTGAGCTGGTCGCGCTGCTCGACCAGCGGCTGCTCGATGGTCTCGAGGTGGCCGATGGTGTTCTTCAGCTGCGGCCGGTTCTCGGCGAGCAGGTCGGCCAGCGTGCCGGCGGCGTCGGAGATGTCGGCGGTCGCCTCGGCGATCGGGTCGGCGCGGTTCTTCAGGCCGGTGATCAGCGCCTCGAAGTTCTGCACCGTCTGGTCGAACTCCTTCTGGTGGCGCACCGTGGTGTCCAGCACCGTGTTGAGGTTGCGGATCACCTCGCCGATGGCCTGGTCCCGCTCGGCCAGGGTGGCGGTCAGGGCCGCGGTCTGGTCGAGGATGTCGTTGATGGTGCCGCCCTGGCCCTGGAACACCGTGATGATCGACTCGGCGATGGTGTTGACCTTCTCCGGGTCGAGCGCGCGGAACACCGGCCGGAAGCCGCCGATGAGCGCGTCGAGGTCGAGTGCGGGTTCGGTGCGGTCGATCGGGATGGTGCCGCCCGGGGGCAGCGGGCGGTCCGAGTCGCCGCGCTTGAGCTCCAGGTAGCGGTCCCCGATCAGGTTCAGGTAGCGGATCGAGGCGGTGGTGCCCTCGAACAGCGGCAGCTCGCGGTCGACCCGGAAGTCGACGCGGACCTGCTGCCCACCGTCGATGAGCTCGACCTTGGCGACCTTGCCGACCTCCACGCCGGAGGCGCGGACGAACTGGCCCGGGCGCAGGCCGCTGGCGCTGGAGAAGATCGCCGAGTACCCGGTGGTGCGGTCGAAGCGCACCTGCCCGAACACCACCACGATGATGGCGGTGAACATCAGCAGCACCAGCGAGAAGGCGCCGAGCTTGATCGCAGTCCCGGTGATTTTCATGGGTTGATCGTGTACTCCCCGATCTGGCGGCCCCAGACGTATTCGGTCGCGAGCGGTTGCCCGAGCTCGATGTGGTTGTACGGCGCGATGGACGCCCCGGTGTCCATCACCAGATACGGCGCCGGCCACAGATCACGGGTGATCGGCTGCCAGCAGCCCGGCCGGCCCTCCGGGCCGCCGCGGGCGTTGGTCCGCGGCAGGTTGTCCGGATAGATGTACGGGTTGGCCGCGCCGAGCAGCTGGGCGTGCGCCCGCAGCGAGTATCCGTTGCCGCCGAGCGATGCGGCGATCTTCGGCGCGACGTCGTGCCAGTTGCGCACCGTGCAGAACAGCGCCGGGCTGTGCCGGTCGAGCAGCTCGGTGGTGACGACGAGGTCCTCGGCGCCGCGCACCAGGTACGGCCCGCTCCGCTCGAAGATCTCGCCGGCGTTGTTGCCGAACCCGGCCGCCGCCATCAGCGCCTGGTCCAGGTTGCGGCGCTCGGCGTTGAGGGTGCCGGCGGTGGTCACCGCGTCGCCGAGCGCGTCGAACAGGTCCGGCGCGGCGGCGCTGTACACCTCGGCCACGTCGGCCAGCCGCTGGATGTCGTAGCGGATCTGCGGCATCCGCGGGTTCAGGTCGGCCAGGATCGCGTTGCCGTCGACGATCGCCTCGCCGAACCGGTCGCCGAGGCCCTGCAGCGCCTGTGCGGTGGCGGCCAGCGTCTGGTTCAGCTTGACCGGGTCGACCTGCTCGGCGATCTCGACCACGGTCTCGAACAGCGAGTTGAACTCGGTGGTGACCGCGTCGGCGTACAGCACCGAGCCGGGGCCCGCGGTCTCCGGCGCCGGCTTCGCCGGCGACGACAGCGACACGTACTTGTTGCCGAACACCGTGGTGGCCTTGATCTCGGCGGCCACGTTGAGCGGGATGCGGTCCAGGTAGCGCGGATCGACGTCGAGGGTGATCCGCGCGCGCGGCTCGCCGTCGACGGTGACCGCCTCGATGGCCGAGACCCGGCCGATCTCGACCCCGTTGAGCGTCACCTTCGAGCCCGGGTCCATGACCAGACCGGCCCGGGGCGCCACCAGGTAGAGCTGCGCGCGCGGGCTGAACTCGCCGCGGAACTGCGCCCACACCAGCGCCACCGCCACGGCGGCGACAAGCACGAGGATCAGCCCCGCCAGCCGGTACGGCGGGGTCCTGGGCTTGTTCAGCGGCGTCGGGTTCGGCTGCGTGGTCATGGCGCTACACCGTGAGGTTGAAGTTCGGGTCGGTGCCGTACAGCGCCAGCGACGCCAACAGCACCACCAGCACGATCGCGATGAGCGAGGCCCGCATCGACCGCCCCACGGCCTCGCCCACGCCGACCGGGCCGCCGCTGGCGAAGTAACCGTAGTAGCAGTGATTGAGCATCACGATGACGGAGATGATGATCGCCTGCACGAACGACCACATCACGTCGTCCGGGCGCAGGAACGTCCGGAAGTAGTGCTCGTAGGTACCCACCGACTGGCCGTAGAAGAACGTGGTGGTGACCTGCGCGGACAGGAAGCTCATGATGATCGCCATCGCGTAGAGCGGGATGATCACCACGAAGCCGGCCAGGATGCGGGTGCTGACCAGGTAGGAGATGGACTTGATGCCCATCACCTCCAGCGCGTCGATCTCCTCGGCGATGCGCATCGCGCCCAGCTCGGCGGTGGCACCGGCCCCGACGGTGGCGGCCAGGGCCTGGCCGCTGACCACCGGGGCGGCGATGCGCACGTTGACCATGGCGGCCAGGAAGCCGGTGAACGCCTCCACACCGATGTTGCCCAGCGAGGAGAAACCCTGGATGGCGATCAGCGAGCCGCCGGACAGGGTGACGAAGCCGACGATCGCGACGGTGCCGCCGATCACGGCCATCGCGCCGGTGCCCATGCCGATCTCGGCGATCAGCCGCAGCGTCTCGCGGCGGTAGTGGCGCAGCGCGTGCCCGATCGCCCCGATCGCGTTGACGACGAACCAGGCGACGTGGCCGGCGCTGGCCAGCCCGCGCCCGGGAGCACCGAGCCAGCGCTCGCCGGTGGCGTAGGCGCGCGGGAAGCGCTGCCGGAGAACGGTCGTGGTACCAGCGGTTGGGGTGGAGGTCATGTCAACGCCCCGTTCCGAATCGGACACCGATGGTGGTGAGCACCACGTTCACCGCGAACAGCGCCACGACGCAGAGCACCAGCGTCTCGTTGACGGCGGTGCCGACGCCCTTGGCGCCGCCGGACACGGTCAGGCCGCGGTAGCAGCCGACCAGCCCGGCGATCAGGCCGAACGTGGTCGCCTTGACGATCGAGATGATCACCTCGGGCAGCCCGGTCACCAGGGTCAACGTCGACACGTAGGCACCGGCGGAGACGTTCTGGATGTACACGCCGAAGACGAAGCCACCGACCAGGCCGATGGTGATCACCGCGCCGTTGAGCAGCAGCGCGACGAACGTCGACGCCACCACGCGGGGCACCACCAGACGGTGGATCGGGTCGATGCCGAGCACCTCCAGCGCGTCGATCTCCTCGCGGATGACGCGGGCACCCAGGTCGGCGCAGATCGCGGTGGACCCGGCGCCGGCCACCACGAGCACGGTCACCAGCGGGCCGAGCTGGGTCACCGCGCCCAGGGCCGCACCGGCCCCGGACACGTCGGCCGCGCCGAACTCCGCCAACAGGATGTTGAGCGTGAAGATGATCAGCACCGTCAGCGGGATCGCCACCGCGACGGTGGGCAGGAACGACACCCGGAACAGGAACCAGGCCTGCAGGATGAACTCCCGCCACTGGAACGGCGGCTTGAACAGGGCCTTGCCGGTCAGCACGCACATCCGGACGAACCCGCCGACCGCCTCGAGGGCAGGGCGGGCCTGCTCCACCACGTAGCCGGCCAGACCGGTCGGGGCCGTCACCGGCGACGCCAAACGCCGGTGCCGAGATCGCCAGCCCGATCGTGTCGGCGCAACGGCAGATCCTGTCGCACGCCCCCTCCTTGCCGAGTTCCGGTCGGGTTGACCCCTGTCCAGGTGACCATGGTCTCCTTACTCACCGGTAGTGACCGGGACGTCAGGACTGTACCCGATCCACCGACGCCCCCACACGGCATCCGGTGGATTGAGCCCGAACGTTAGCAAACACCGCCCTGTTGTTCATCCCTCCGTCGTTGCCGCTGAAACCGGTTGCGCCCCAGCACCTTCGGGCAACCCAGCGAACTTCCTGCCGCCGAAACGCTCGCGCAGTTCGGTCTTGAGGACCTTGCCGGCCGGGTTGCGCGGCAACGCCTCGACGATCTCGATCGCCTTGGGGTGCTTGTAGCGGGCCAGCTTGTCGTTGAGGAACTCCTGGACCTCCTCGACGGTGAGGGTGTCCCCGGCGGCCAGCGCCACCACCGCGACCGGCACCTCGCCCCACTTCTCGTCGGGCCGGCCGATCACCGCCACCTCCGCGATCGAGGGATGGCTCGCCAGCACGTTCTCCACCTCGGCGCAGTAGATGTTCTCCCCGCCGGAGATGATCATGTCCTTCTTGCGGTCGACGACCCAGATGTAGCCCTCCTCGTCGCGGCGCACCAGATCGCCGGAGTGGAACCAGCCGCCGGCGAACGCCTCCGCAGTGGCCTGCGGGTTGTTCCAGTACCCCGACATCAGGCTCGGGCCGCGGTAGACGATCTCGCCCACCTCGCCGATCGGGACGTCGTTCATCTCGTCGTCGACGATGCGGGCCGAGACGGTCGGGATGACCCGACCCACCGAGCCGAGCTTGCGCACCGCGTCGTCGCCGAGCAGCATGCAGGTCACCGGCGACATCTCGGTCTGCCCGAAGGCCGCCAGGATCTTGCAACCGGTGAACACCTCCGCCATCTCCCGCAGCAGGGTGTCCGACGCCGGCGCGGCGCCCCAGGACAGCACCCGCAGCTTCAGGTTGCGGGGCCGGGCACGCTGGGCCGCGCACACCGCCTGCCACTGCGCGGGCACCAGGAAGATCGCGGTGACCTGCTCGGCCTCCAGGACGTCGAGCAGCGCGTCCGGGTCGAAGGCGCCGAGCGGGTACAGCACCGTGGGCAGGCCCAGCATCAGGCCGGTGAGCACGCTGGAGGCCACCCCGGCGATGTGGAACAGCGGCACCCCGATGAACCCGACGTCGCTGTTGAGGTCGACCCCGTTGGTGTAGATGTTCGTCATCGCCTGCGCGGCCAGGTTGGTGTGGGTGAGCACCGCGCCCTTGGGCCGGCCGGTGGTGCCGGAGGTGTACATGATCAGCGCCGGCGAGTCGCCCGGGACGTCGGCCGGCGGGGCCGGCTCGCCGGCCTCGGCGACGAGCTCCTCGTAGCCCAGCACGGTCCCGCCCGGCTGCTCCTCGGTGGCGGCGCCCGCGACGATGACGGTGGCCAGCGTGGCGTCGAGCTCGCGCACCGCGGTGGCCACGCCGGCCAGCACCGGTTCGGTGACGATCACCCGGGCCTGGCAGTCGCCGACCAGGTAGGCGATCTCGGGCGGGGTCATCCGGAAGTTCACCGGGACCGCGATGGCGCCGAGCCGGTTGGCGGCCAGCATGGCCTCGACGAACTCGGTGCGGTTGAGCATCAGGATCAGCACCCGGTCGCCGAACCGCACGCCGCGCCGGTACAGCGCGCCGGCGAGCCGCTCGACCCGGTCGTGCAGCTGGGCCCAGGTGGTGGTCTGGCCGAGGAAGCGCAGCGCGGTCGCGTCCGGTTGCATCATCGCGTGCCGGGCCAACTGGGTGACCCAGTTCAGCCGGCGCGACAGGTACGGCTGGTCGGTCGGCGATGGCGTCGGGACCGCGACTGGCTCCGTCACTGCGTTCACTCCCCCTGATCCGGGTGTCCGTGGTTGCGCGCTGTTGATATTTGATCAAACATTATGTTGCCCCGGTCACATTATGGCCTCGGCGCCGACCTGACAAGGCCCCGTCATACGCTGTGACGGCCTGCCCGCCCGGCCCGCCAGCTTCCCGTCCTGGAGAGAACGTGAACGCACCGACGAGAGTGACCCCGGGGCGGCCTCGTGGCGTCCGTCGCGAGCAACTCTCCGACGAGGTGGCGGCCCGGCTGCGCGCAGAGATCATGTCCGGGTTCCTGCGGCCTGGGACGTTCATCCGGCTCGACGAGACCGCCGGCCGGCTCGGGGTGAGCATCACCCCGGTGCGCGAGGCGCTGCGCACGCTGCGCGGCGAGGGCATGGTCGAGTTCGAGCCGCACCGCGGGCACACCGTGTCGGCGTTCACCCGGTCCGACATCGAGGACATCTTCTGGCTGCAGACCACGATCGCCACCGAGCTGGCCCGGTCCGCCGCCGAGCGCATCTCCGACGCCGAGATCGCCGAACTGGAGGTACTCAACGAGCAGTTCGCGCTGGCGGTGCAGGGCGGCGACCCCGATGAGGTGGAGGAGGCCGAGTTCGCCTTCCACCGCGTGCTCAACCGCGCCGCGGGGCGGATGAAGCTGGCCCGGTTCCTGCTGCACGCGGCGCGCAACCTGCCGCCCCAGGTATACGTCAAGGACCCGCAGTGGGGCGGGCAGACCGTCGCCGAGCACCGCCGACTGATCGAGGCACTGCGCCGCCGCGACGCCGACGCGGTGGTGGTGGCGGTCGGCAAGGAGTTCGCCGACGGCAAGCGCCGGCTGACCGCCCGCCTAGACGAGGTCGGGGTCTGGGGGCGGGGCTGACGCGACTAGGAGCCGGCGGCCAGCTGCTCGGCGCGGGCCTTGAGGTTGTTGGCCAGGTACTCCAGCGTGTCGTCGGCCAGCTTCTTGACCATCGTCTTGGGCACCGGCATCTTCGTCTCGACGTCGAGGTCGACGGTCAGCAGCGAGGTGGCCCCCATCGGCACCACGGAGAAGGTCTGCTCCTGCTTGGTGAAGTGGTCGCCCTGCTGCAGCATCGTGAAGATCTGGTTGGGCGCCGGGTAGTAGACCGCGGTGATGAACACCCCGGATTGCCCCTGCACCTCCACGTCCAGGCGCAGCTGGCTGGGCCGCCCGTCGTCGTAGCGGGCCAGCACCCAGCAGCCCTTGATCTCGGGATTCCACTGCGGGTACGCCTCGAAGTCCGAGACGATCGACATGATCGCCTCGGCAGGGGCCGCAACCTCGACGGTCTTGCTCACGGTCGGCACCCGCCGAGCATATCCACCCCGCCGCGGCGCCCCCAAAACGCGCCGAAACGTGCCTCTCGGCGCGAAAACCCCCGCTTTGCGCGCCCGAATGTGCCTTTCGGCGTCAGCCGAGCGGATTCGCCACGCGGATCGTCTCGTCGCGGATCAGGCCGCGCAGCAGCGCCGTGCTGAACTCCGCGGCGATCTCCTGGGCGGTGCGCCGGCCGTCCGGCCGCAGCCACCGGTAGGAGCCCATCACCATCCCGATGTAGCCCAGCGCGAGCACGTGCGAGTCGCACTCGAAGAACTCGCCGCTGGCGATGCCGCGGTCGATTACGTCCCGGACGTGCTCGTAGACCTGGGCCTCGCGCTCCCGGATGTAGGCCACCTGCTCCTCGGTGAACCACTCGCCGATGTAGGGGCCCTCCTGGAAGTACACCGCCGCGCGCTCGATGTCGTGGGCGATGCCCTCGAGCAGCCGGTGGGTGAAGCGGTAGATGGTCTCCCGCGCCGAGGCGGTCGGGTCGTCGTGCAGCGCCCGCACGGTGAAGTCGGCCGCGTTCTTGTAGATGTCGTAGAGGATGAGCGACTTGCTCGCGTAGTAGTGGTAGACGGTGGCCTTGTTCAGGCCCACCGCGTCGGCGATGTCGT
>NZ_CALDGS010000096.1 GCF_937941905.1 uncultured Mycolicibacterium sp.
GAACCTGCGACCTCTGGGTTATGAGCCCAGCGAGCTACCGAGCTGCTCCACCCCGCGTTGACGAGGACAAGATTACCCAACACCTCCGCACAGTTCCAAATCGCCTGGTAGAAGCCCTTTCACGACGCAGGGGGACGGTGCGGACACCGTCCCCCCGCGTCGTCTCCGCCGGGCTACTCGGCCCGGTCGAACTTGTCCATCGCGTCGCTCAGCCGCTGCAGCGCCGCACCGTACTCGGCGAAGTTGCCGCTGCGCTGGGCCTGGCGCACCGCCTCCATCGCCGCGTCCATCTCCTGCAGCGCGGCCGCCTTGGCCGGCGAAAGCTGGACCGGCGCACCGGGATTGGCGGCGGCGGGCGGCGGGGTCTGCGGCCGGCCGTCGGCCGGCGGCGCCGCCGCGGCCGGAACGCGGTTCTCGCCGCCGGGTTGCGCGGCCGGGGGCTGCGGCCCCTGCTGCGGCGCCGCCGGGGCGGGCCCGGTGGCGGTGGCGTCCGCACCGGGGCCGAACAGCTCGGTCAGCGCATCCCGCACCGTCGGGCCGTAGCCGACCTTGTCGCCGTACATCATCGCCACCCGGATCAGGCGCGGGTAGGACGAGGCGGCGTCACTGCTGCCCGGCGAGGCGTACACCGGCGCCACGTACAGCAACCCGCCCTGGGCCACCGGCAGCGTCAGCAGGTTGCCCCACCGGATCCGGTTCTGGTTGTCCCGGCCGATCACACCGAGGTCCTGGCTGACCGCGGTGTCGGTGCTGATCGCGTTGAACGCCAGCTTCGGGCCGTTGACCTGGCCCGGGATGGTCAGCACGGTGATCCTGCCGTAGGTGTCCGGGTCCGAGCTGGCGCTGATGTAGGCGGCCAGGAAGTCGCGCCGGAACCGGTTCATCGCGCTGGTCAGCTGGAACGACGCCTCCGAGCCGTCCTCGGCGGTGAGGTCCTTGGCCACGATGTAGTACGGCGGCTGGTAGCTGCTGGCCGTCGGGTTCGGGTCCAGCGGCACGTCCCAGAAGTCCGACGTCGAGAAGAACGTCACCGGGTCGTCGACGTGGTACTTGGCCAGCAGTGCGCGCTGAACCTTGAACAGGTCCTCCGGGTAGCGCAGGTGCTCACGCAGCTCCGGGGTGATCTCGCTCTTGGGCTTGACGGTGCCGGGGAACACCTTCATCCACGCCTGCAGCACCGGGTCGGACTCGTCGTGCGCGTACAGCGTCACGGTGCCGTCGTAGGCGTCGACGGTGGCCTTGACCGAGTTGCGGATGTAGGACACCCGCTTGTCGGGCTGCAGCCGGTTGACCGCCACCTCGTTGGAGTCCACGGTCGCGTTCGACAGCGTGGTCAGCTCCGAGTACGGGTAGTTGTCCAGCGTGGTGTAGCCGTCGACGATCCACACGATCCGCTTGTTGACCACCGCCGGGTAGACCGTGGTGTCGGTGGTCAGCCAGGGCGCCACCGCCTCCACCCGCTCGGCCGGGTCGCGGTTGAACAGGATCTTGCTGTTCTCGCCGATCACGTTGGAGAACAGGAAGTTCCGCTCGGCGAACTTGGCGGCGAACACGGTGCGGTTGAACCAGTTGCCGATCGGCACCCCGCCCTTGCCGGTGTAGGTGTAGTTGCGGGTCTCGGTACTGGTCTCGAAGTCGTACTCGCGCGGCGCGCCGTTCTCGCCGACGATCGCGTAATCGGCTGCGGTGCTGGCGATCACCGGACCGAAGTAGATGCGCGGCTGGTCCAGCTCGGCCGGGCCCTGGTTGATGATGCCGTCCGGGCCCACGGCGTTGACCAGGAACTCCGGATAGCCGCCGTTCTGGTTGGGGTCGTTGGCGATACCGCGCACGGTGTTGGCCGGCGAGGCGATGAACCCGTTGCCGTGGGTGTAGACGGTGTGCCGGTTGATCCAGTCGCGCTGGTTGTCGATGAGCCGGTCCGGGTTGAGCTCACGGGCGGCCACCACGTAGTCGCGCAACTGGCCGTCGGCGTCGCGGTACCGGTCGATGTTGAGGTGGTCCGGGAAGTAGTAGAAGTTCTTGCCCTGCTGGAACTGGGTGAACGCCGGGCTGACGATGGTCGGGTCGAGCACCCGGATGTTGGAGGTGGTGGCCCGGTCGGCGGCCACCTGCTGGGCGGTGGCCGGGGCGTTGCCCGGGTAGCTGCGGTAGGTCACCACGTCGTCGGTCAGCCCGTAGGCGTGCCGGGTGGCGGCGATGCTGCGCGCGATGTATTCGCTCTCCTTCTGCGCCGCATTGGGTTTGACGCTGATCTGCTCGACGACCAGCGGCCAGCCCGCACCCACGATCAGCGAGCTGAGCAGCAGCAGCACCAGGCCGATGGCCGGGATGCGCAGGTCGCGCAGCACGATCGCGGAGAACACCGCCACCGCGCAGATCAGCGCGATGGCCAGCAGGATCAGCTTGGCCGGCAGCACCGCGTTGATGTCGGTGTAGCCGGCACCGGTGAACGGCTTGCCGCCGCGGGTGTGCGACAGCAGCTCGTAGCGGTCCAGCCAGTAGGCCGCCGCCTTGAGCAGCACCGCCACCCCGACCAGGGTGATCAGCTGGATGCGCGCCGCGCGCGACAGCGCCCCGGTGCGGCCGGCCAGCCGGATGCCGCCGAACAGGTAGTGGGTGACCAGGTTGGCGGCCAGCGCCAGGAACACCGCCGCGAACAGGTAGCTCAGCACCAGCCGGTAGAACGGCAGGTCGAAGGCGTAGAACCCGAGGTCCTTGCCGAACTGCGGGTCGGCGATCCCGAAATCGCCGCCGTGCAGGAACATCTGGATGCGCGGCCAGTAGCTCTGGGCGACCACGCCGGCCAGCAGCCCGATGAACACCGGGATACCGACGCCGAACAGCCGCAGCCGCGTCATCACCGCCATCCGGTACCGGGCGACCGGGTCGTTGGGGCCGTTGGCCGGTACGAACACCGGCCGGCTGCGGTAGGCCAGGGCCAGCCCGGCGAACACGATCGCGCCGATGAACACCGCCGCGACGACGAACACCACCAGCCGGGTCAGCAGCACCGTGGTGAACACCGACCGGTAGCCCAGTTCGCCGAACCACAGCCAGTTCACGTAGGCGTCGATCAGCCGGGGACCGAGCAGCAGCAACACCACCGCGATCACCGAGACGGCGATCAGCACGCGACTCCGTCCGGTCAGCTTCGGCACTCCAGCCGTAGGCCGCATTCCCACTCGTCCACTCCAGTCGTCAGGGCGGGCAGATCGTGATTGTCACAACTCTACGCATCAGCAGCGCGGCGGTTCGCCGCCGGCGGAGATGGTCTCCAGCGCCTCGATCGCCCCCTCGAGCGTCTCGACCTTGACCAGCTCCATGCCGTCCCTGCGCGCCGAGACGGCCTCGGCGCAGTTGTCGGCGGGCACCAGGAAGACCTCCGCCCCGGCCTCCTTGGCGGCCAGCATCTTGTGGGTCACCCCGCCGATCGAGCCGACCTGCCCGTCGCCGGTGATGGTGCCGGTGCCGGCGACGAACCGGCCGCCGTTGAGCGCACCGGTGGTGAGCTTGTCGACCACCGCGAGGCTGAACATCAGCCCGGCCGAGGGACCGCCGACGTTGGCCAGGTTGAAGGTGACCTCGAACGGGGCCCAGGGCGCGTCGAGCACCGCGATGCCCAGATAGCCGTGCTCGCGGTCCGGGTGCTCGCCCAGCGTGATGGTCGCCGTGCCCACCGAGCCGCCCTTGCGCCGGTAGTCGATGACCACCTCGTCGCCCGGCCTGGTCTGCTTGAGCACCTCCTGGAACGCGTCGAGATCGGCCACCGGCCTGCCGTTGACCGCGTCGATGGCGTCGCCGGCCCGCAGCTTGCCAGCCGACGGGCCGGGGTCGTTGACCTCCTCGACGGTCACCGCCATCGGGTAGTCCAGGTAGGCCAGCGCGGCGTACTCGGCGGCCCGCTCGGAGTTCTTGAAGTCGGCGGTGTTGGCCTGCTCGATCTCGTCCTTGGACTTGTCCGGCGGATAGACCAGGTCACGCGGGACCAGCTGCTCACGGCCGGACAGCCACAGCGCGAGCGCCTGGCCGAGGGTGAGCCCGTCACGCTGCGAGACGGTGGTCATGTTCAGGTGTCCCTCGGTGGGGTGCACCTCGGTGCCCTCGATGTCCACCACCGGCTTGCCGTCGACCTCGCCGAGGGTGTCGAAGGTGGGCCCGGGGCCCAGCGAGACGTACGGCACCGTCACCGCCGACATCAGCACCCCGAACGCGACGATCGGGATCAGGGCGACCAGCAGCGTCAGAATCCGCCTGTTCACGCCGCCAACAGTAAATGGGGTTCGCTCTCGGCATGACCGGCGGATCCGCACCGGCTCGGATCGATGAGTACGGTTGAGGGTATGGCTGACCTGCCCTTCGGCTTCTCCGCCGGAGACGACCCCGACCGCGACAAGCGCGACAAGGACCAGGACCGCCCGGGCGCCGGGCCGGACCCGTTCGGCATCGGCTTCGGCGCCGCCGGCGCCTTCGACATGCGTGACCTCGGGCAGATCTTCTCCAAGCTGGGCGAGATGTTCAGCGGCGCGGGCTCGGCGATGGCCGGCGGCAAGGCGTCCGGCCCGGTCAACTACGAACTGGCCCGGCGGCTGGCGGCCAGCTCGATCGGCTTCGTCGCGCCGATCCCGGAGCAGACCGCCGCGGCGGTGGCCGATGCGGTGCGGCTGGCCGAGACCTGGCTGGACGGGGTGACCCCGCTGCCGGCCGGCGCCACCCGCACCGAGGCCTGGACCCCCGCCGACTGGCTGGACCACACGCTGGCGACCTGGAAGCGGCTGTGCGACCCGGTGGCCGAGCAGGTCTCGGCGGTGTGGGTGGCCGCGCTGCCCGAGGAGGCCCGGCCGATGGCCGGTCCACTGGTCGCGATGATGACCCAGATGGGCGGCATGGCGTTCGGCTCCCAGCTCGGGCAGGCACTGGGCACGCTGTCGCGCGAGGTGCTCACCTCCACCGACATCGGCCTGCCGCTCGGCCCGAAGGGCGTGGCCGCGCTGTTGCCCGGCGCCATCGAGGAGCTGTCCAAGGGCCTCGAGCAGCCGCGCGCGGAGGTGCTGACCTTCCTGGCCGCCCGCGAGGCGGCCCACCACCGGCTGTTCAGCCACGTGCCGTGGCTGTCGAGCCAGTTGCTCAACGCGGTGGAGGCGTTCGCCCGCGGGATGAAGGTCGACATGAGCGGGATCGAGGAGTTCGCCCGCGCCTTCGACCCGGCGTCGCTGTCCGACCCGAGCGCGCTGGAGGAACTGCTCAACCAGGGCATCTTCGAGCCCAAGGCCACCCCCGAGCAGGTCGCCGCGCTGGAGCGGCTGGAGACGCTGCTGGCGCTGATCGAGGGCTGGGTGCAGACCGTGGTCACCGATGCGCTGGGCGACCGGATCCCCGGCACGGCGGCGCTGTCGGAGATGCTGCGCCGGCGCCGCGCCACCGGCGGGCCGGCCGAGCAGACCTTCGCCACCCTGGTCGGCCTGGAACTGCGGCCGCGCAAGATGCGCGAGGCCGCCGACCTGTGGCGCCGACTGACCGACGCGGTCGGTGCGGACGCCCGTGACGGGGTGTGGCAGCACCCCGACCTGCTGCCGTCGGCGTCCGACCTCGACGAGCCGGCCGGCTTCATCGACCGGGTGATCGGCGGCGACACCAGCGGCATCGACCAGGCCATTGCCGACCTGGAGAAGGGCCTGGACCCGGACGCCTGAGCCGGGCCGCCGGCCGGCCCCTGTGGATAACCCCCGGTTGCCGCCCGGTGGGGTGCGCCGGCCGTGTCAGGGTCGGTGCATGGGCCGACGCACCGGGCACGCCGCCACGCCGCTGCGCCTCGACCCGGCGCTGCCGGTGCTGCTGCGGCCGGACGGGCGGGTACAGCTCGGTTGGCGCCCCGGCCGGGCCGTGCTGATCGACCCGCCGGCCGGGCTGACCGCCGCCGCGCTGGCCGGCTTGCTGCGCGGCCTGCAGGCCGGCGGCACCCTGGCCGAGCTGCGCACCGAAGCCGTCCGCCGCGGCGCCGATCCCGACGACCTCGCCGCGCTGTTCGATGCGCTCACCGGGGCCGGTCTGCTGGGCGGCGGCACCGCCCGGCCGGGGTATCCGGCGTGCGTGCGGGTGCACGGCCGCGGCCCGCTGGCGGAGTTGATCACCGGCGCGCTGGGCCGGTCGGGGGCGCGGGTGCAGCACACCGTCGCCGGCCACGCCACCGGCGGCCCCGGTCTCGATCTGGTGGTGCTGGCCGACACGCTGGTGGCCGACCCGAGGGTGGTCCGCGAGCTGCACGCCGCCGGGGTGCCGCACCTGCCGGTGCGGGTGCGCGACGGCACCGGGCTGGTCGGCCCGCTGGTGCTCCCCGGCACCACCAGCTGCCTGCGCTGTGCGGACCTGCACCGCACCGACCGCGACCCGGCCTGGCCGGCGCTGGCCGCCCAGCTGCTCGGCACCGTCGGCACCGCCGACCGGGCCACGCTGCTGGGCACCGCCGCGCTGGCGCTGCGGGAGATCGAGCGGGTGCTGTCCGGGGTGGCGCCGCCGACGCTGGACACCACGCTGGAGTTCGACGTCGACCGGCACTCCATCACCGCGCGGCGCTGGTCGCGCCACCCGCGCTGCGATTGTTGACATCACGCGTTTCCAACTCGTGTCCGCGGAACGGCCGCCGTCGTGGATGATGGATTCGTGGCTGACATCAAGCGCGGGCGGGCGGCCCGCAATGTGAAGCTCGCGACGCTGCCGGTCGGTTTCGCCGGCCGCGCCGCGCTCGGCCTGGGCAAGCGCCTGACCGGTAAGTCCAAGGACGAGGTCACCGCCGAGCTGATGGACAAGGCGGCCCAGCAGCTGTTCCAGGTGCTCGGCGAGCTCAAGGGCGGCGCGATGAAGGTCGGCCAGGCGCTGTCGGTGATGGAGGCGGCGATCCCGGAGCAGTACGGCAAGCCGTACCGGGAGGCGTTGACGAAGCTGCAGAAGGACGCCCCGCCCCTGCCCGCGGCCAAGGTGCACCGGGTGCTCGATCAGCAGCTCGGCACCAAGTGGCGGCAGCGGTTCAAGGATTTCGACGACACCCCGATGGCCTCCGCGAGCATCGGCCAGGTGCACAAGGCGATCTGGTCCGACGGTCGCGAGGTCGCGGTCAAGATCCAGTACCCGGGCGCCGACGAGGCGCTGCGCGCCGATCTGAAGACCATGCAGCGCATGGTGGGGATCCTCAAGCAGCTCGCCCCCGGCGCCGACGTCGAGGGCGTGGTCGACGAGCTCATCGAGCGCACCGAGATGGAGTTGGACTACCGGCTCGAGGCCGACCACCAGCGCGCCTTCGCCAAGGCCTACCGGGACCACCCGCACTTCGCGGTGCCCGCGGTGATCGCCAGCTCCCCCAAGGTGGTGATCTCGGAGTGGATCGACGGGGTGCCGATGTCGCAGATCATCCGCGACGGCACCACCGAGCAGCGCGACATCATGGGCACCCGGCTCACCGAACTGACCTACGACGCGCCGCGGCGGCTGGAGATGATGCACGGCGACGCGCACCCGGGCAACTTCATGCTGCTGGCCGACGGCCGGATGGGCGTGATCGATTTCGGCGCGGTCGCCCCGCTGCCCGGCGGCTTCCCGATCGAGCTGGGGCTGATGCTGCGCTACGCGGTGGACCGCAACTACGACCTGTTGCTGCCGACCATGGAGCAGGTCGGCTTCATCCAGAAGGGCGAGCAGGTCTCCGAGCAGGAGATCGAGGAGATGCTGCGCCAGTACGTGGAACCCGTGCAGGTGGAGGTGTTCCACTTCACCCGCAAGTGGCTGCAGAAGGTGACCGCCCTCGACGTCGACCGGTCGGTGCAGCAGATCCGGACCGTGCGGCACATGGATCTGCCGCGCCAGCTTGCCATTCCGATGCGGGTGATCGCCTCGGTGGTGGCCATCTCCTGCCAGCTCGACGCCCACGTCCCGGTGAAAGCCCTTGCCACCGAGATGATTCCGGGCTTCGCCGAAGAGGCGGCCTGACCCGGCGGCAGTCAGGCCTCCGCCGCCGGAGGCGGCAGTCAGGCC
>NZ_CALDGS010000097.1 GCF_937941905.1 uncultured Mycolicibacterium sp.
CCGGTGTCGCCCGAGCCGGCGGCGTCACCGGCGTCCGGGGTGACCGAGCCCGGGGTGAACTTGTTGCCGGTCTTGGTCCGGGTCGGCTTGATCGCCGAGCGGACCGACCCGGCCTCTTCGGCCGCGTCCTCGGCCGGCGGTTCGACGTCCTCGGTCTCGTCCACCGCGCCCGCACCGGCGCCGGGCTCGGCACCGCCCGTGCCGTTGTCACCCGAACCGGCACCGCCGGCGCCCTCGGTGTCCGCGGTGGCCGCGTCCTCGGCGGGAGCGGCCCCGTCGGTGGTGGCCCCGGCCTCGGCGTCCTCGGTCACCGCGGCGGCCACCGCGGCACCCTGGATCTCGATCCCCTCCTCGCCGCTGCTCGGCAGGGCGAGCTCGATGGTGTGGCTGTACGGGTTGACCGGGGCGGGCAGCAGGCCCAGCACGCCGTCGACGACGTCGAAGACGGCGTCGAGGATCCCCACGGCGATATCGCCCACGATCGGCAGGTTGGTCACCGGCAGCGTCAGCCAGTAGGTCACATCGCCCAACATGCCGAGGCTGCTCAGGTAGGTGTCGGCCAGCCAGCTGACGTAGCCGAGGAAGTCGGCCGGGTTGGTCAGCGTGGCCTCGAGGGTGGCCTCCAGGTCGGCCGGCAGGTAGCCCAGGTAGGTCACCGCCGTCGCGGCCGCCCACACCGGGCCGGTGATGAGGAAGTTCGCCGAGTTGATCAGCCGGCCCAGCGGGGAGGCCCAGAACCCTTCCAGCGCGGCCAGACCCGGGAGCAGGTCGGGCAGGGCGCTTTCCAGGGTTTCCGCGGTCACGGCGGCGATCTGCGAGATCAACTGGCTCAGGCTCGCGCCGACGAACGGGAGGTTGTCGGTCACCAGCAGCGCGTTGTCGGTGAGCCCGGCCGCGTAGGTCCACCAGTCGGGCAGCGACGGGTCGGGGTTGAGGTAGTACTGGGCCAGCCAGCTCACCAGGTTGGGCACGAGCGCGGTGTCCTGCAGGGCGACCAGCCCCACCTGCGCGACGTCGAACGGCAGCGTGGCGATGGCGTCGATCAGGGTGGCGGTGCCGTAGCTGAGTCCCTGCCCGATCTCGGCGAGGGACGCCAGCACATCGGTGACCACCGAGGCGTTGGCCACCTCGGCGGTGACCGTCGCAGCCCGCTCGCGCAGATCAGGCAACTCGACGACAGCACCCGCGGAGGCCACGCCAGCAGCGACAACCGCGGCAGCCAGCTTCGTTGGCAACGGACGAGCAAATGCGGACATGTATCCCCTATATCCTGTGGCGACTCACGCCTTCTGCGAGTCGTTGGCTTCGACCACCGTTGGAGGATATACAGATGTTTACGTAGCCGTCAGAAAAACAGCAAACTAAACTCTGCGGATGTCGGCCGCGATTCCATCGGACCTAGCAGTACAGTCCTCGGTCCCGGCGTCACCCCAGATGCCGTCCGGCAACGTCGGGTGAACACACTCCGGCGACCATGGCAAACCGGCAGGTCAGCCCCGTCGCCCCCGGGCCAACCCGACCCCGGGCCCCGGGTGCACCCGCCCGCAAGAGCGCGGCCCGGGTTCGTCCAGCAACGACGCTGTTTTTGCACGTGAAAAGGCCCGGCCGCACCGGCCGGGCCTTTCCCAGGCGTCCTGCCCGTCGGACTACTCCTCGGACGAGCCCTCCGAACCACCGGCACCCTCGCCGGTCCCGGTTTCGCCGGCGGCACCCTCGTCCGCCGGGGCGTCGGTGCCGGCGTCCTCGGGTTCGGCGGCCACCTCGTCACCGACCCCGCCGCCGGCCGCGTCGTCGGCGGCCGGATCGGTCTGGCCCGGGGTGAACTTGTTGCCGCTCTTGACCTTCAGCGCCGACGCACGGGCCGAGCGCGCCGCGGCCACGTCCTCGGCGGGCGGGGTGATGTCCTCGGTCCCGTCCTCGGCCGTATCCCCGGCGCCGGTGCCGGAACCCGCGGCGTCGTCGGCGGTCGCGTCACCGGCGGAGCGGCCGGCCTGCTGCGCCTCGTTGTCGTCCTGCGGCGGATCCTGCTCCTCCGACTCGTCGGGCACACCCCACGGCGAGATCGGGGCCGGCAGCGGGCTGAGCACGGCGTCGATGCCCTCGAAGATGGTCTGCTTGACCTGCTCGACGATCTCGTCGAACGGCGCCGGGATCGGGCCCAGCGCGGCGATGACGTGCTCGACGACGGTGCCCACCAGGCCCTCGGTGCCGAGCAGGTCGTAGGCGAGGTTGCTGACGAATCCCGGCAGGTTGCCGAAGTCGAACAGCACCGCCTCGAACGTCGCCTCCAGCTTGGCGGGCAGATAGGCCAGGTAGACCAGCACGTCCTTGGCCACCACCGAGGTCAGGATGGCCGCCACCTCGGCGGTGTAGAGCAGCTGCCCGATGCCACCGTCGTTGGCGAGGTTCAGGATGGCCTGGTACCCGGCGTTCACGTCCGGCAGCAGGAACGCCATCACGTCGCCGAAGGCGTTGCCCGCCGCGTTGATCGCCCCGGCGAGCACCGGCCCGAGCAGCGGCACCACATCGACGAGGCTCTCGAGGAACTCGGCCTTGAACTGCCGGGCGTAGGAGTCGAACGGGAAGTTGTCCGAGGGGTTGGCGTACTGCTGGACCAGCCAGCTGATCAGGCTGGGCGTCAGCAGCGGATCCACGAACGCCGCCAGACCGGTACGCGCCAGGTCGAGCGGGAGGGTGGTCAGCAGGTGCGAGGTCACCCCCAGCCCGGCGGCACCGGAGGCCACGAGATCGCCGTACCCCCAGAGCAGATCGGTGATGAACGAGGCATTGGTGACCTCGGCGGCGACGGTGGTGGCCTGGTGCCGGATCTCCGGCATCTCGACGGCCACCCCGGCGGTCGTCACGCCGGCAGCCACGATCGCGGCGGCCAGTTTCGTCGGCAACGGACGGGCGATTGCGCTCATACATTCCCCCTACTCGAAGCGGCCCGCGTCCGTCGCGAGCCGGAATCCCACAGCACAGGTGTGTGGCAGCATAACCTCTATTGACGTCGTCGTCAGTAAACTGCGCGATCGATGCCCGGCCACCGGGAGGCACGACCGACGACAATGTCGGCATGAGTGTGAAGGTGGACCTCGACCGGCTCGCCGACGTCCTGGGCGACTATCCCTTCGGCTACCTCGTCTCGGTGGGCGACGACTACCGGCCGCACACCGTCGCGGTCGAGCCGACGCTGCGCGACGGCCGGCTCGACCTCGGCCCGGTCGGCCGGCACACCAGGCGAAACACCGCGCGCCACCCCGAGGTCACCGTGGTCTGGCCGCCGCGGCAGGCCGGCGGGTACTCGTTGATCGTCGACGCCCGCGCGCTGCCGGCCGACGGCGAGTCGCTGTGCGTGGAACCGCTCCGCGCGGTGCTGCACCGCCGCGCCGCGGCCACCGGGGCCGCCACCAGCCCCGACGGGCTGCACGACTGCGTGCCGATCGAGCGGCCGAACTGATCCGCACTCCACCCGGTTGACCGGCATATTGACCGCCGGCCCGCCGGTGGCGGTCTCCCCGCTGACCGCCGGCGCGACGAGATTCACCCGGTCCGCGGCGAAGGCCGGGTCGCGGTCCGGGTCCTCCGGCGACGACGAAGCCGCCACCGATGGAGAAGTACGTCCGTGCCCGCAGCGGGGTGCCGTGCCCGGCACCGGTCACCGCCGCGACCTCCGTGAGCCGCCCGGTCGCCCCGAGTTCGGCGACGAACCGGGCGGCGGCGCGCATCGGGCCGACGGTGTGCGAACTCGACGGCCCGATGCCCACCGAGAACAGGTCGAAGACGCTGATCGTCACGGGCACTCACCCCCGCCGGCGGCGCGGACGTGCGCCGGGTCAGTCCGATTCGGCCGTGTGCGCGCTGTATTCGGCTGCGCTGAGCAGATTGTCGGCCCCGGTGGCCTCGACCTCGAACAGCCAGCCGGACCCGTACGGGTCGGTGCCGATGACCGCCGGGTCCGCCACGGCCGCGGTGTTCACCGCGGTGACGTGGCCGGTGACCGGCGCGTAGATGTCCGAGACCGCCTTGGTGGACTCCACCTCACCGCAGGGCTCGCCGGCGGTGACGGTGTCGCCCACCTCGGGCAGGCTGACGAACACGATGTCGCCGAGGGCCTCGACCGCGAAGGCGGTGATGCCGACCCGCACCGGCGTGGCCGGCACCGGCGCACCGGGCGGGATCTGCACCCACTCGTGCTCGACGGTGTAGCTGTAGTCCTCGGGCAGTTGGGAATTCGTCATCGTTACGCTTTCTGTTCGGAACGGCGGTAGAAGGGCAGGGTGGTGACCCGGTACTCCGCGCGGGTACCGCGGATGTCGACGGTCACGGTGGCGCCGGGTGTGGCGTGGGCGGCGTCGAGGTAGGCCATCGCGATCGGCACGCCCAGCGTCGGGGAGAGCGCACCGGAGGTGACCGCACCGATCTCGGTCTCGCCGGCGTACACCGGGTAGCCGGCCCGGGCGGCGCGGCGCCCGGTCCCGGTCAGCCCGACCAGGGTGCGCGCCGGGGGTGCCGCCGCGGCGGCCTGCAACGCGTCGCGGCCGACGAAGTCCTTGTCCAGCCGCACCACCCGGCCCAGCCCGGCCTGGTAGGGGTTGATCCGGGTGGAAAGTTCGTTGCCGTACAACGGCATTCCGGCCTCCAACCGCAGCGTGTCGCGGCAGGCCAGGCCGGCGGGCAGCCCGTCGTGGCCGCGGGTGACCGCCAGCAGCGCCCGCCACAGCGCGACGGCGGCGGCGTTGGGCACGTAGAGCTCGAAACCGTCCTCGCCGGTGTAGCCGGTGCGCGACAGCAGCACCTCGATGCCGGCCACCGTGGCCGGGGTCGCGGCGTAGTACCTCAGCGCGTCGGCCGCCGCGCGCTGCCCCGGGTCGACGAGTTCGCCGACGATGGCCGCCGCGGCCGGGCCCTGCACCGCGATCAACGCCGTGGTGGCCGACTCGTCGCTCACCGAGACATCGAAACCTGAAGCGCGATCCGCGATTTCGCGGTACACCAGGCCGGCGTTGGCGGCGTTGGCGACGATCAGGAAGTCGTCGTCGCCGCGCCGGTAGACCACCAGGTCGTCGAGCACCCCGCCGTCCGGGGCGCACAGCAGGGTGTACTTGGCGCGGCCCACCCCGACCGCCGACATCAGCCCCACCAGGGCGTGGTCGAGGGCGGCGCCGGCCTGCGGGCCGCGCACCGCGATCTCGCCCATGTGCGACAGGTCGAACAGCCCGGCGGTGTGGCGCACCGCGTGGTGCTCGGCCAGCTCGCTGCCGTAGCGCAGCGGCATCCGCCAGCCGGCGAAATCGGTGAAATGGGCGCCGAGCTCGACGTGTTCGTCGAGCAGCGGGGAGGTCGGGGTGCTCATGGCTGAACTCCTGACAAAACGCGGCCGGGCCCCGCCGTGCGCGGCACGGGGCCGGATGAGCGATCGGATCGGAAGACGGGCACGAGGTGACTCCAGGTTCGACGGGTCCGTGCGGACACGGACGGGGAACGCCAGCACCTCCCCGCTCTGTCCTGGAACCTGAGAGATTGAGCACCCCGCACCGGCGGGGGTGCGCGTCACCTTCGGTAAGGGCCGACCGGCCCTGTTCTCCAGAGTTGCCTGTTCGCAGCGGTACGGGTGCCTGAGAGTTTCCCGGGGAGGATGTTGCTCCTACGGCACCTCCGGCTCGTGCGGAGGATTCTCCCGCTGCGCGTCGACGGCGCGTATTCGGTTGTGTGGGGGCATCGTACAACGAAAAAGCCCGGGGCGCCGCAGCGCACCCGGGCTTTCCCGTGGGATCGGATCAGAAGTCCATGCCACCCATGCCACCGGTCGGGTCGCCGGCACCCGCGGCGGCCTTCTCCGGCTTGTCGGCGACGACGGCCTCGGTGGTGAGGAACAGCGCCGCGATCGACGCCGCGTTCTGCAGCGCCGAGCGGGTCACCTTCACCGGGTCGGCGACACCGGCGGCGAGCAGGTCCTCGTACACCCCGGTCGCGGCGTTGAGGCCGTGGCCGGCGGGCAGGTTGCGCACCTTCTCGGCCACCACGCCCGGCTCCAGGCCCGAGTTGAAGGCGATCTGCTTCAGCGGGGCCTCGAGCGCCACGCGCACGATGTTGGCACCGGTCGCCTCGTCGCCCTCGAGCTTGAGGTCGTCCAGGGCCGGGGCGGCCTGCAGCAGGGCCACGCCGCCACCGGCGACGATGCCCTCCTCGACGGCGGCCTTGGCGTTGCGGACGGCGTCCTCGATGCGGTGCTTGCGCTCCTTGAGCTCCACCTCGGTGGCGGCGCCGGCCTTGATCACCGCGACGCCGCCGGCCAGCTTGGCCAGCCGCTCCTGCAGCTTCTCGCGGTCGTAGTCCGAGTCGCTGTTCTCGATCTCGGTGCGGATCTGGGCCACCCGGCCGGCGATGGCCTCCGGGTCACCGGCGCCCTCGACGATGGTGGTCTCGTCCTTGGTGACGACGACCTTGCGGGCGCGGCCCAGCAGCGACAGGTCGGCGTTCTCCAGGGTCAGGCCGACCTCCTCGCTGATGACCTGGCCGCCGGTGAGGATGGCCATGTCCTGCAGCATCGCCTTGCGGCGGTCGCCGAAGCCCGGGGCCTTGACGGCGACCGACTTGAAGGTGCCGCGGATCTTGTTGACGACCAGGGTCGACAGCGCCTCGCCCTCGACGTCCTCGGCGATGATCAGCAGCGGCTTGCCGGACTGGATGACCTTCTCCAGCAGCGGCAGCAGGTCCTTGACGGTCGAGACCTTCGACGAGACGAGCAGGATGTAGGGATCCTCCAGGACCGCCTCCTGCCGCTCCGGGTCGGTCACGAAGTAGCCCGAGATGTAGCCCTTGTCGAAGCGCATACCCTCGGTGAGCTCGAGCTGCAGCCCGAAGGTGTTGCTCTCCTCGACGGTGATGACGCCCTCGTTGCCGACCTTGTCCATGGCCTCGGCGATCAGCTCGCCGATCTGGGTGTCACCGGCCGAGATCGCCGCGGTGTTGGCGATCTGCTCCTTGGTCTCGACCTCCTTGGCCGACTTCAGCAGGGTCTCGGTGACCTTCTCGACAGCCTTCTCGATGCCGCGCTTGAGGCCCAGCGGGTTCGCGCCGGCCGCGACGTTGCGCAGGCCCTCACGCACCAGCGCCTGAGCCAGCACGGTGGCGGTGGTGGTGCCGTCGCCGGCGACGTCGTCGGTCTTCTTGGCGACTTCCTTGACCAGCTCGGCGCCGATCTTCTCGTA
>NZ_CALDGS010000098.1 GCF_937941905.1 uncultured Mycolicibacterium sp.
GCTGGTGTCGCTGTCGGTCTACGGCGCCAACGGCAACTTCAACCTGTCCGGATAGGGGGGGACGGTGGCGAGCAAGTTCGGACCGGGTCCGGCGCATCGGTCGGAGACCGACACCGCCGCGACTCCGGTCGCGGCCGCCCCGGGCCGCAGCTTCGGGGCCCGCGGCTGGGTCCGCCCGCTGGCCGGCCTGGGCACCGTCGCGTTCGTCGCGGCGGTCGTCGCCGTCGCGATCGGCATGTTCAACGGCAGCTTCACCCGCGGCGAACCGGTCACCGTCATCGCCGACCGGGCCGGTCTGGTGATGAACCCCGACGCCAAGGTGCGGATGCGCGACGTCGAGATCGGCCGGGTCGAGCGCATCGAACGCCGGCCCGACGGCACCGCCGCGCTGCGGCTGACCATCGACCCGGACCAGCTGCGGCACATCCCGGAGAACGTGCGCGTCGACATCGCCTCCTCGACGGTGTTCGGCGCCAAGGCCGTCCGCTTCGTCGACCCGCCCGACCCGTCGCCCAAACGGCTGCAGCCCGGCGCGACGCTGCGCGGCGACCACGTCATGGTCGAGATCAACACCGTCTTCGAGGAACTCGTCGACGTGCTGGACCGGATCGAGCCGACCAAGCTCAATCAGACCCTGGGCGCGATCTCGGCGGCGTTCTCCGGCCGCGGTGAGCAGTTCGGCCGCACCCTCGACGATTTCGAGGCGCTGCTGGCCGAACTCGAGCCCAGCCTGCCCACCTTCGCCCGCGACCTGGAGCTGACCGCGCAGGTTGCGCAGGCCTACGGCGACGCCGCCCCGGACCTGCTGGCCACCACCCGGCACGCCATCACGCTGTCCGACGGCATCGTCGACGAGCAACAGCACCTGGACGCGTTCCTGATCAGCATGATCGGGCTGGCCGACGTCGGCGACGACGTGCTCGGCGGCAACCGGCAGGCCGTCAGCGAGGTGCTCGACCTGCTGGTGCCCACCACCGACCTGTTCAACGAGTACGCGTCGGCCATCGACTGCACGCTGCGCGGCATGCAGGTGGCGATGAACGCGCCGCCGCAGCTCGAACCCGGTGTGGTGGTGAGCGTGGCGTTCACCCTCGGCATCGAGCGGTACCGCTACCCGCAGAATCTGCCGAAGGTGGGTGCCAAGGGCGGGCCGCAGTGCATGGGGCTGCCCGACATCGGCTTCGGCAACCGGTCGAAGTACCTCGTCACCGACACCAACGCCAACCCCTGGCAGTACGGCAACCGGGGCATCCTGCTCAACTCCGACGGGCTCAAGCAGCTGCTGTTCGGCCCGCTGGACGGGCCGCCGCGCAACACCGCCCAGATTGGACAACCGGGATGACGCGCACCGGCAGGACGATCCTGAAGTTCGGCGTGTTCGCCACGGTGATGGTGGTGCTCACCGCCTTCCTGTTCCTGACCTTCAGCCAGTACCGCGGCGGCGCGGCCAACCGCTACTCGGCGGTGTTCACCGACGCCTCCCGGCTGGCGGCCGGCGACTCGGTCCGGGTCGCCGGGGTGCGGGTGGGCACCGTGAAAAAGGTGGCGCTGCAACCGGACCGGACGGTGCTGGTGGAATTCGACGCGGACCGGGACGTGGTGCTGACCACCGGCACCCGGGCCGCGGTCCGCTACCTCAACCTCACCGGGGACCGCTACCTGGAACTGCTGGACGGGCCCGGCTCCACCCGGGTGCTGCCGGCCGGCGCGCAGATCCCCAGGGAGCAGACCGCGCCCGCCCTGGACCTGGACCTCCTGCTGGGTGGGTTGCGGCCGGTCATCAACGGGCTCAACCCGAGTGACGTCAACGCGCTGACCACCGCGCTGGTGGACATCTTCCAGGGCCAGAGCGACACCCTGGACTCGCTGCTGGCCCGGACCTCCTCGTTCAGCCGGACACTGGCCGACAACAGCACGGTGGTGGGCGAGCTCATCGACAACCTCAACACCGTGGTGGGCACCCTGGACCGCGACGGCGACCGGTTCTCCGCCGCCATCGACCGGCTCGAGGAACTCGTCGGCGGGCTGGCCGCCGACCGCGACCCGATCGGCACCGCCATCACCGCGTTGGAGCGCGGCACCGCATCGATGGCCGGACTGCTCGGCGCGGCCCGGGCTCCGCTGGCCGGGACGATCGACCAACTCAACGAGACCGCACGGCTGCTGCACGACCGCGAGATCGTGCTGGACCGGGCGCTGCAGCGGGGGCCGGAGAAATTCCGCAAACTGGCCCGGCTCGGTTCCTACGGCAGCTGGATCATGTACTACGTCTGCGGCATCCAGATCCGGGTCACCGACCTGCAGGGCCGCACGGCGGTGTTCCCGATGTTGCGGCAGGACGCCGGAAGGTGCAGTGAGCCCTGATGCGTAAGTACCGGGAATCCAACCTGATCCGCGCCGGGTTCATCGGCGTGATGGTCATGGTGCTGATCGTCGCGATCGGCCTGCAACCGGAGCGGATCCTGCAGTGGGCCACCTCGATCCGCCACCAGGCGTTGTTCACCGAGGCCGGTGGCATCGCGGTCGGCAACGACGTGACGATCTCCGGGATCAAGGTCGGCTCGGTCACCGACGTGCGTCTGCAGGACGGTCTGGCGCTGGTCACCTTCACCTCCGACGCCCGCTATCCGCTGGGCTCGCTGACCACCGCGCACATCCGTACCGGTTCGCTGCTCGGCGAGCGGGTGCTCACCCTGGAGCCGGCCGGCACCGGCAGCCTGGACAGCACCGACGTCATCCCGACCTCGCGCACCTCGTCGCCGTACTCGCTGACCGACGCCGTCGGCGAACTGGCCGCCAACACCGCCGACACCGACACCGACGCGCTGAACCGGTCGCTGGACACCCTCTCGGAGACCATCGAGCGGATCTCCCCGCGGCTGGGCCCCACCTTCGACGGGATCAGCCGGCTGAGCCGGTCGCTCAACGAGCGCAACGAGAACCTGGCCGCCCTGCTGCGCAGCGCCACCGAGGTGACCGCGGTGCTCGCCCAGCGCAGCGACCGGCTCAACACCCTGCTGCTCAACGCCAACGACCTGCTCGCGGTCCTCGACGCCCGGCGGCAGGCCATCGTCGATCTGATGGCCAACGTCACCGCCGTGTCGCGGGAGCTGCGCGGGCTGATCGCCGACAACGAGGCCGAGCTCGCCCCGACGCTGGACCGGCTCAACTCGGTGATGGCGATGCTGGAACGCAACCGGGAGAACATCGCCAAGATCCTGCCCAGCCTGAAGAAGTTCATGCTGGCCCAGGGCGAGACGCTGGCCAACGGGCCCTACTACAACGCGTTCGTGCCCAACCTGATGCTGGCCCAGACGCTGCAGCCGTTCCTGGACTACGCGTTCGGGTTCCGGCGCGGCACCAACGCCGGCCAGCCGCCGGACGCGGCGGGCCCGCGGACCGAGCTGCCGCTGCCGTACAACGGGATTCCGGGAGGCACCCGATGACCGGGCGCAGGCGTTCCACGGTGCTGCTCGCCGCGGTGCTGGCGGTGCTGCTGCTGGCCGGTGCGGCCGTCCTGGTCCGCAACGCGGTGTCCGGCACCCGCACCATCACGGCGCTGTTCACCACCGCGACCGGCATCTATCCCGGCGACGACGTGCGGGTGGCGGGGGTGCCGGTGGGGCGCATCGCCGCCATCACCCCGGAGGGCACCCACACCCGGCTGGTGCTCGAGGTCGACCGCGACGTCCCGATCCCGGCCGACGTCAAGGCCGTCATCGTCGCGCCGAACCTCGTCGCCGCCCGCTACGTCCAGCTCACCCCGGCCTATCGCGCCAGCGAGGGCGGGCCCACCCTGCCCGACGGCGCCGAACTCGGCCCGGACCGCACCGCGGTGCCGGTGGAGTGGGACGAGATCAAGGAACAGCTGATGCGGCTGGCCACCGAACTCGGGCCCGAGCAGGGGGTGTCCGACACCGCGGTGTCCCGGTTCATCGACACCGCCGCCGACGCGATGGCGGGCAACGGCGCCAAGCTGCGGGAGAGCATCGCAGGGCTGTCCGGGGTGGCCCGGGTGCTCGCCGAGGGCAGCGGCAACGTCGTCGACATCATCGAACACCTGCAGACGTTCGTCGGCACCCTGCGTGACAGCAACGAGCAGATCGTGCTGTTCCAGAACCGGCTGGCCACCCTGACCAGTGTGATCGACGGCAGCCGTTCGGATCTCGACGCCGCGCTGCAGGAACTGTCCGTCGCCGTCGGCGAGGTCACCCGGTTCGTCACCGAGACCCGGGACCGCACCTCCGAACAGGTGCAGCGGCTGGCCAACGTCACCCGCAACCTGCTCGACAACAAGCTCGAGCTGGAGAACATCCTGCACATCGCGCCCAACGCGCTGGTCAACGCCTACAACATCTACAACCCGGACACCGGTACCCCGGTGGGCCAGTTCGTGATGAACAACTTCTCCAACCCGGTGGCGTTCATCTGCGGCGCCGTCGGCGCGGTGGAGAACACCACCGCCCCCGAGACCGCCAAGCTGTGCGCCCAGTACCTCGGGCCGGCGCTGCGGCTGCTGAACTTCAACTACCTGCCGTTCCCGGTCAACCCGTTCCTGATGCCGTCGGCGAACCCGGACAACCTCGTCTACTCCGAGCCGCACCTGGCCCCCGGGGCCGGTGGCCCCGAACCGAGCCCGCCCGAGCCGCCGCCGGCCATCTCGGCCTACCTCGGCGTGCCGCCCGGGCCGCCGCCGTTCACCGGTCGCCCGCCCGGGGTGCCGCCGCCGGGGGCGCAGCAGATGCTGCCGGGGGCGCCGCCGGTGATCCCGCCGAGCGTGCCGTCGTCGATGCGCGACGCGATCCTCAATCCGGGCGGGGTGCCGCACGGTCCCCAGCCCGCCCCGCCGCCGCCGTTGCCGGCCGAGGCGGCACCGGCAGAAGGGACGCCACCAGCATGAGGGCTGCCAGGGTGATTCGCCGGACCGTGGCCGCGGCCGGGTGCGTGGTGCTACTGGCCAGCGGCTGCGGGTTCGAGGGCGTCAACTCGCTGCCGCTGCCGGGTGCGGCGGGCCGTGGTCCCGGCGCGGTGACGTACCGCGTCGAGATCGCCAACGTCGCCACGCTGGAACCGAACTCACCGGTGATGATCGACGACACGGTGGTCGGCAGCGTGCGCGGCATGCGGGCCAAGGGCTGGCACGCCGAGGTGGAGGTGTCGGTGGAGCCCGACGTCGTGGTGCCCGCCAACGCGGTGGCCCGGATCGGCCAGACCAGCCTGCTCGGCTCGATGCACCTGTCGCTGGACCCGCCGCCGGGGGAGCCGCCCCGGGGCCGGCTGGAGCCCGGCGCCACCGTGGCGCTGAGTGACGCGTCGACCTATCCGACCACCGAGCAGACCCTCTCGGCGCTGGCCGCGGTGGTCAACGGCGGGGGACTGGGGCAGATCGGCGACGTCATCCACAACATGAGCACCGCGCTGTCCGGCCGCGAACAGCAGATCCGCGACCTGCTCGGGCGGCTGGACACCTTCGTCGGCACCCTCGACGAACAGAGCGCCGACATCGTCACCGCCGTCGACGCGCTGAACCGGCTGGCCGGCACCTTCGCCGCGCAGCGCGACGAGATCACCCGGGCGCTGGAACACATCCCGCCGGCGCTGGAGGTGCTCAACGCCGAACGGCCCCGGCTCACCACCGCGCTGCAGCGGCTGGGCACGTTCAGCGACACCGCGACCCGGTTCGTCAACGACTCGCAGGAGGACCTGGTCCGCAACCTGCGCAACATGGAGCCGGCACTGCGGGCGCTGGCCGCCGGCGGGCCGCAGCTGCCCGACACGCTGGCCTACGCCCTGCACTTCCCGTTCACCGAGAGCTTCATCGACCGGGCCATCCGGGGCGACTACTACAACCTGTTCGCCATCATCGACCTGACCATCCCGCGGCTGAAGCGCAGCCTGTTCCTGGGCACCCGGTGGGGGCAGGAGGGCGCCCAGCTCGTCCCCGCGCCGGGTGACCCGTACTGGCTGCTGTACACCTACGACCCGCTCAAGCTCGGCATCGACCCGCCGCCGCCCAACCTGGTGCCGCCGCTGGGCGACGAGGCGTTCCCGCCGGCGCCGCCGGAGGCGGCCATGCCGAACACGCTGGAGCCGCCGGGATTCGGGATGGGCAGCCCGGAGGGCGAGCCGGCGGCGCCGATGCCCCCGATGCCCCCGGACGCCGGTCCGATCCTGCCGGTGGCCCCGCAGCAGCTGCTGTCGCTGCCCGGCACGGTGGCGCCGGTCGAGACGCCGCCCCCGCCGCCCGGGCAGGCACCGCCGCTGTTCGCCGGCCCCTTCGAGGCCGCACCGGCCCCGGGAGGAGGTGGCTGATGCTCACCCGGTTCGTCCGCAACCAGCTGATCATCTTCACCATCGCCTCGGTGGTGGGGGTGGCGGTGATGGTGTTCACCTACATGCAGGTGCCGATGCTGCTCGGCATCGGCCGGATCACGGTGACGCTCGAACTGCCCGCCGGCGGCGGGCTCTACCGGTTCAGCAACGTGACCTACCGCGGGGTGCAGGTCGGCAAGGTGCAGTCGGTGTCGCTCACCGACGACGGTGCGCGGGCGGTGATGTCGCTGGCCCGCGAACCGCGGATCCCGGCCGATCTGCGTGCCGAGGTGCGCAGCATGTCGGCGGTCGGCGAACAGTACGTCGAACTGCTCCCGAACACCGACGCCGGGCCGTACCTGGAGGACGGGGCGGTGATCCCGCGGTCGGTCACCAGCGTGCCGCAGCAGGTGGGCCCGATGCTCGAGCAGCTCAACGCGCTGGTGCAGACCATCCCGAAGGAGAGCCTCACCCGCCTGCTCGACGAGGCCTACGCGGCGTTCAACGGCACCGGCTACGACTTCGCCTCGCTGGTCGACTCGTCGGCGGTCATCACCCGTGACGCGCGGGCCACGGCCGGGCGCACCCGCGCGCTCACCGAGGACGCCGAGCCGTTCCTGGAGGCGCAGGCCCGCACCTCCGACGCGATCCGCACGTGGGCGGCCGCGCTGTCCGGGATCACCGGCCAGCTCGCCCAGGACGACCCGCAGGTGCGCACCATCCTGCGCGAGGGACCCGGGTTCGCCCAGGAGACCTCGCGGCTGCTCGAACAGGTGCGGCCCACCCTGCCGGTGCTGCTGGCGAACATGGCCACCTTCGGCCGGATCGGTGTGGTCTACAACCCCTCCATCGAGCAGCTGCTGGTGCTGGTGCCGCCGTTCGTCGCGCAGGTGCAGACCTACCTGCCGATGACGAACCCCACCGGGATCCCGCTGGGCGACTTCTCGCTGGGTCTGGGCGACCCGCCGGCCTGCACGGTCGGGTTCCTGCCGCCCTCGTCCTGGCGCAGCCCGGCCGACCTGTCCATCGTCGACACCCCGGACAACCTGTACTGCAAGCTGCCGCAGGACTCCCCGATCGCGGTGCGCGGGGCGCGCAACTACCCGTGCATGGAGCATCCCGGCAAGCGGGCGCCGACCGTCGAACTGTGCAACGACCCGGTGGGGTTCCAGCCGCTGGCCCAGCGGCAGCACGCGCTCGGGCCGTACCCGTTCGACCCCAACCTGGTCGGCCAGGGGGTGCCGATCGATTCGCGGGCGGCGCTGGACGACAACACCTTCGGACCGATCGAGGGCACCCCGCTGCCACCCGGGGTGACCGCACCGCCGCCGCAGATCCCGCGGCCGCCGTCACCACCGCCGAACTACGCCGGCACCAACCCGGGGTCGATGCTGCCCGGCCAGCCGCTGTATGTCGAGCCGCCGGTGAGCCCGCCCGGGCCGGAACAGGTGCTCGCCCCGGACGCGGTGCCGCTGCCGCCGGCCCAGGAGCCGAAGGCGACGCAAGTGCCGGTGCCGCACGGGATCTCGCCGGAGGAACTGCACCTGCCACCGGGCTACGAGCCGGTGCAGCAGCCGGCGCCGGTGGTCTCGCCGAGTTCGGCCGCCGGCGGGTCCGGTCCGTCGGTCGGGGTGGCCAAGTACAACCCGCGCACCGGCGAGTACCTGGGCAGCGACGGAAAGCTGTACCGGCAGGCCGATCTGGTCGGCGCGCCGAAGCGGTGGCAGGAGATGCTGCCGACGTAACGCCCGTCCGTCACCGCGAGCGGACGCGAAACCCCCTGCCGCAGCCGCCGGCAGGGGGTTTCGCGTCGGCTCGCGAGGGAGAAGCAGGAGGGTCAGTCGGAGATCTTGCGCATGTAGAACGGCATCCGGATGTGCGGCCACTGGTTGCGGCCGCAGGAGCCGCTGGCCCCGATCGTGGCGTTCTCCCCGGTGAACTCGTCGGAGCCCTCCTGGTAACGACCGTCGAATCCGACCGGGTAGATCTTGTAGGTGCGCAGACCCTCGACGGGCCGGCCGTCCGCGCAGTACCGCCACTCGGGCAGCACCCGCTTGACGTACCACAGCCCGGTGGTGGTGTAGATCGGCGCGGTCCAGCCCTGGTCGCTCTCCACCGTGCCGGTGCACTCGATGGGGGAGATGCACTGGGTGGAGATCTTCCAGATCGCGCGCTCCCCGGGCTGGTCCTGGTAGCGTTCGTTGACCCGGGCGAAGTTCCCGTTCGACGACACCGCGAACGTGCCGTTGATTCCCCAGTCCTCGGGACCCGCGGCGGCCGACGGCGCCGGCAGCATCCCGGCCGCCACTACGGCCGCAACGGCCGCGGCACGGGCCCCCATCCGCGTGGCTGCCATGTCAGGACGATAACAGCTCGTCGGCTAGAGCCGTTGTCGTTCACACAATTTCGCCTCGATCCCCGGGCGCGCGCGAAAGCCCGCGGATTTCACGACCGTTCGCCGGATTCGGTGTCGAACCGCACGCCGGTGTGGGACAGTTGAACCGTGCGTCCCACCGCGATCGCGGCGGCGTCACTGCTGGCCGCCGCGATGCTCACCGTGCCGGCCGTGGCGGTCGAAACGCCGACTGCGCACGCCGAACCGCAGACGTGCAACGACCCGTACTGCGTGCCCGGCATCACCCCGAACGTGGTACTCGGTTCCTACTGCTCCAACACCAGTTACTACGTGTTCGGCACCGCGGTGGCCGGCCCGTCCATCCGACCGGGCCGGCTGGTGTTCTGCGGGTCGGCCCGGCGCTACGAGCCGCGCTGGTTCCGCTCTCCGCCGATGGTCGGGATCCGGGAGCTGCACACCAACTGCACCGGCTACGAGAACGCCGTCGCGCAGGCACCCGACGGGCTGTTCCTGATGTGCGTCTCGATGAACGGCGAGAGCCTCTGGCGCCGCGGCGACGCTTAGATCATCGGGCCCGATCTCACCAGCTGCGGATCGAGCACAGCGCGCCCTTTGGGCCGCTGTTCGTCCTGACCACCACTCCGTCGACCGCCAGTTCGCAGTAAAAGCCCGGCGTCTCGGCGTACAGATCCTCCGCGCTCTGCACCACCACCATCGCCCACATGGTCGGATCGGCCAACCGGGTGTGGAACACCCAGGGCCGGTCCGGGCCGATCTCCACCTCGGCCTTGGGGCTGAAGATGTACGGGTTGTGGCTGTAGTCGGAGAACACCGCGGGTTCCCGTTCCCGGTAGTAGATCCGGGCGAAGTACGGCCGGTCGGCGGTGACGGTGTAGCGCACCTCGTGCAGCGCCGGGGGCGGCGCCGGCTCCGGTTGTGCCGGTACGGGTGCGGCGAACACCGGGGCGCCCAGCACCGCCGCCAGTCCCGCGAACACCCGCCTGATGCGCATGGTCACATCCTCGTCAGGAAGAAGGGATAGGTGATCCGACCGCCCGGCGCGCCGTCGCACCCGGCGGCGAACGACGACACCAGCTCACCGGTGAGCGTCTGCGGGTCCCAGCTGTACACGTCGTGGGTCGGGATCGTCGGACCGAAATAGATGTCCCCGCAGCGCAATCCGAACGGGTCGTCGATGACCATGGTGTAGCGGCCGTCGCGCAACTCGGCCTCCACCCGGGCGTCGATCGCCTTGGCGATCGGCTGCGGCACCGACACGACGATCACGCAGTCGGTCCGCTTGGCGAACTCCGGTGTGTAGCACGGCGCCTGGATGTTCCACACGTAGGTGTGGAAGTCGCGCCGGTCCGGGATGTGCAGCAGATAGTTGCCGAACGTCATCGCCGCGGCGGGCGGGGCCACGCCCAGCGACGCCGCGGCGAGCGTCAGCGCACCGAGCGCCCCCGCTGCCGCACGGTGCCGGCGCCCTTGCGGCATCGGCGTTCTCATGGCTGGAGAATAGCGCTTCGACGGGTTCGGTACGGACGGATCCGGCGAACGGTTCGTTCAGTCCACCGGGCGGAACGTGATGTGCAGTTCGGTCAGCCCGCGCAGGATGTAGGTCGGCTCGTAGGTGTAGTGCCGGTCCTCGGCCGGGCCGTGCTGGTCGGCGTCGATCGCGATGTCGGCCATCCGGTCCAGGATCCGTTCCAGCGACACCCGGCCCTCCACCCGGGCCAGCGGCGCCCCCGGGCAGCTGTGCGCCCCGCGGCCGAACGCGATGTGTTCGCGAACGTTCTTGCGGTCCAACTGGAACTCGTGCGGCTCGGTGAACCGGCGTGGGTCGCGGTTCACCGCGCCCGGGCACACCATCACGATCTCGCCCGGTTTGACCTGCACCGGGCCCACCTCGGTGGGCCGCTTGGCCAACCGGAAGGTGCTCTTGACCGGGGCGTCCATCCGCAGCGTCTCCTCGATGAAGGTCGGGATGCGGCTGCGGTCGGCGCGCAGCGTCTGCTGGAGGTCGGGCCGGTCGCCGAGAATGCGCAGCGCGGCGGTGAGCAGCTTGGCCGTCGTCTCCTGGCCCGCCGCGAACAGGAAGGTCGCCGAGCGCACCACCTCGATCACCGGCGGGGTGGAGCCGTCCGGGTACTTCGCGGTGGCCAGCGCGGTGAGCACGTCCTCGCGCGGGTTGCGGCGACGGTCCTCGAGGTAGCCGATGAACTTCTCGTCCAGCCACTCCAGCGGGTTGGTGGCGACGATGTCGCCGTCGATCGCCCCCGGTCGCGCCCCGGGCCGCGGCGCGCCGAGCACGGTGCGGAACTCCTCGTGGTCCTCGGCCGGCACCCCGAGCAGGTCGGCGATCACCAACAGCGAGAACGGCTTCGCGTAGGCCGCGCCGAACTCGCAGCGGCCGTCGGCGATGAAGTCGTCGAGCACCTCGTCGGCGAGCCGCCACATGAAGTCCTCGTTCTCCTTGAGCCGCTTGGGGGTGAGCAGCCGGTTGAGCAGCGACCGGGCGTAGGTGTGTTCGGGCGGGTCCATGGTGACCATGTGCTCGTACATCGGCAGCTTCGAGCGGTGTTCGGCGATCTGGTCGGTGATGTCGTCGCCCTCGGGGGTGAACGGCAGCGGCGGGAACGGCCCGCCCAGCGCGATGCACGAGGAGAAGGTGTCGCTGTCCTTCAGCACCGAGTGCGCCTCGTCGTATCCGGTGACCGCCAGCACCCCGTAGTGCGGCTCCCGGCTGACCGGGCATTTGCCGCGCATGTGGTCGAAGTACGGATGCGGATCGGGAATCAGCGCCGGGTCGGTGAAGTAGTCGACGGAGTCGAAATCGATGGTCATGGCGATCGCTTCCTCCCGGGGTCGCCGAACGGTGTCCGAATCAGGACGAATATGCTGAGCACTTGCTTAGCATGCGGTTAGAGTCGGGGTCAAGGTCATCGAGCGGGCCGCCTACCATCGGCTCGGCGACATTCCGACGGCGCGAGACGAGGAGTGGCAGCGAATGGCAGCGGCACGACGGCTCGGCACCCCGGATGCCAAGAACCGGCAGGTGCTCATCGACGCCGCCGAGCAGCTGATGCTCGAGGAAGGGCACACCGCGGTGACTTCCCGGCGGGTGGCGGAGAAGGCCGGCCTGAAACCGCAACTCGTGCACTACTACTTCGCGACCATGGACGATCTGCTGCTGGCCGTGTTCCGCCGCCGCGCCGAGGAGGGGCTCAAGGCGCAGGCCGAGGCGTTCGACTCGCCGCAGCCGCTGTGGGCGCTGTGGCGGTTCGGCAACGACCCGGCGGGCACCCGGCTCACCATGGAGTTCATGGGGCTGGCCAACCACCGGCCCGCCCTGCGCGCCGAGATCGCCCGGTACGCCGAGCTCTTCCGGGAACGCGAACGCGACATGATCGCCGCGACCCTGCAGCGGTACGGCATCGACGCCTCCGAAGTTCCGCCGGTGGTCTGGGCGGTGTTCGCCACCAGTGTGTCGCGCATGGTGGTGATGGAGCAGGCGCTTGGAATGACCCTGGGGCACAAGGAGATCCTCGAGTTCTGCGAGACGTGGCTGCGCAGGCTCGAGGGGGAGCCCCAACCGGTGCCGCCGCCCGAGGCCGTCACCGGCTGACGATGGTCGCCGACGCGGTGCCCGGCGCCCCGTACACCTGGGCCAGACCCACCCTCGGCTCGCCCGGCACCTGGCGGTCGCCGGCCTCGCCGCGCAGTTGGCGCACCAGCTCGTGCAGCTGGCGCAGGCCGGAGGCGCCGATCGGCTCGCCGTTGGCGATCAGCCCGCCGTCGGTGTTGACCGGCAGCGAGCCGCCGATCTCGGTGGCCCCCTCGGCGAGCAGCTTCTCCTGCTCGCCGTCGGCGCACAGTCCGGTCTCGGCCATGTGGATGATCTCCGCGCCGGCGTCGGTGTCCTGCAGCTGGGCGATGTCGACATCCTCCGGCCCGATACCGGCCGCCTCGTAGGCCGCCCGCGCCGCGTACACCGTCGGGGCCACGTCCTCCTCCAGCGGGGCGGAGGTGGCGTGCACCTCGTAGGCGCCCCAGCGTCGGGTGCGGATCTCCACCGCGCGCACGTAGACCGGTTTGTCGGTGAACCGGTGGGCGAGGTCGGCCCGGCACATGATCACCGCGGCCGCGCCCTCGTCCGGGGCGCAGAACATGTACTGCGTCAGCGGGTAGTTCAGCACCGGCGAGGCCAGGATCTCCTCGACGGAGAGTTCCTTGCGGCGGAACGCGTTCGGGTTCAGCGCCCCGTTGCGGAAGTTCTTGTTCGCCACCCGCGCCAGGGTCTCCTGCGAGATGCCGTGGTCGTGCAGGTAGCGGTTGGCCTTCATCCCGAAGAACTTGGTGGTGACGAACTGGCCGTTGTGCGCATACCACTGCGGCAGCGCGAGTTTGGCCGGGTCGTCGGTGAACGCCCCGCGCGGGTGCTTGTCCATGCCGACGGCGATGCCGATGTCGTACTTGCCGAGCCGGATGGTGTCCACGGTCTGCTGGATCGCGCTGGCGGCGGTCGCACAGGCGTTGAACACGTTGGTGAACGGGATGCCGGTCAGCCCCACCAACCGGGTCACCGCGTCCGGATTGGAGATCTCGTAGCTGCCGCCGAACCCGAACTGGATGTCCTTCCACTCCAGGTTCGCGTCGGCCAGGGCGGTCTGGATCGCCTCGGCGCCCATCTGCATCGCGGTCTTGTCGAACCGGCCGAACGGGTGCAGCCCGACGCCGATGATGGCCACGTCGTTGGTCATGTCGCGTCCTCTCTAGACCGGCCGGAAGGCGAAGGTGACGATCTCGTTGCCGTTCTCGTCGGTGTTCAGCGGCACCATGGTCAGTTCGACCTCCATGCCGAACCGCAGCCGGGCCGGGTCGTTCTCGGTGAGCCGGCCCTCCACCCGCACCACGGCCTCGTCGCCGAGTCCGAGCTGGACCAGGCCCACCCCGTAGGGCACGAACGCCTCGCCGGTCGGACCCTGGTACGGCGGCCCCGGCGGGAAGCCCTGCGTGGTCCAGGCGACCAGGGTGCCGCGGCGGGGCAGCAGCACCTCCCGCATGCCGGCGGTGCTGCACTTCGGGCAGCGGTCCTGGACCGGGAAGACGGTCGCCCCGCACGCCCCGCAGGTGGAGCCGATGAGCTGGGGGTTCGGGTCGGGCCAGGTGGAGATCTCGGGTGCGAGCGCGATCTGGTTCGACACGCGGTTGACGATAATCGGAAACGTAATTCTCGTCCAGAGAGAACTGCGTGTGGTCGCCATTGTCCGCGAGCCGACGCGAGCACCCCCCGGCCGAGGGGGGATGGGCGTCGGCTCGCGGGCAAGTGGGGCTACGTGGTGCGGTTCAACACCTTGTCGGCGGCCTGCCAGTGCTCGTCGGCCACCCACAGCCGGGCGAACGCGCTGACCGCCGCGCTGGCCGGAACCCCCCGGATCACCCGCTTGATCTGTACCGCCGACGGGTTGGCCAGCGCGCGGGCGGCGTCGAACCAGTCGGTCTCGAACGTCGCGCGCGGCACCACCAGGTCGACCAGGCCGATCCGCTCGGCCTCGGCCGCCGAAAGGATCCGCCCGCCGCCGGCCAGCAGCAGCGCACGGCCCGCGCCGACGAGTGCGGCCAGCCGCTCGGCGCCGCCCCAGGCCGGCATGATCGCCAGCGCCACCTGGTTGAACCCGATCCGGATGTCGTCGGCCGCGATGCGGATGTCGGCGGCGACGGCGACCTCCGCGCCGCCACCGAGCGCATGGCCGTTCAGGGCGGCGATCACCGGACCCGGGAACGCGGCGATGCGGTCGCAGATGGTGCGCATCCGCCAGGCCATCGCGGCGGCCTGCGCCTCGGTGCGCAGTGCGGCCAGTTCCTTGAGGTCGCCGCCGGAGACGAAGGCGCGGTCGCCGGCGCCGCGGATCGCCAGCGCGTGCACGTCGGTGCGGCCGTCCAGCGCATCCAGCGCGTTCTCGAGCTCCGCCATGGTGGCCGGCGCGATCGCGTTGCGGGCCTGCGGCCGGTTGATGGTGATCACCGCCAGGCCGTCGTCCACCTCGAGCTCGACCATCGAACGTTCTCCATCTGCGGTATTGGCATTCTCGCAGCCGGAGAATAGCATCGCCAACAATCGACCCGGCAGTGCGGAGGTGTGGCCCACCCATGCGAACCATCCCGGCTGAGCTGGTCCGGCGCTACGAGGAGGCGGGGTGGTGGACCCGCGAGACGCTCGGGGATCTGCTCGCCACCGGGCTGGCAGCCGCGCCGGACGCCGGGTTCCGGGTGCACTCCGACGTGCGTCCCTACGCCGGCACCTTCGCCGAGGTCGAGCACGGCGCCCGTCGGCTCGCGGCCGGCCTGCGCGCGCGCGGGGTGGGGCCCGGCGACGTGGTGGCCTTCCAGCTGCCCAACTGGGTGGAGGCCGCGATGGCGTTCTGGGCCTCGGCGCTGCTGGGCGCGGTGGTGGTGCCGATCGTGCACTTCTACGGTCCCAGGGAACTCCGGCACATCCTGGCCGTCGCCCGGCCCCGGGTGTTCCTCACCGCGGCCGAGTTCGGGCGGCTGCGCTACCACCCGGACCTGTGCGAACAGGTGCCGATCGTCGGGGTGGTCGGTGGGCGCGACCGCCCGTTCGAGGCACTGCTGGCCGACGAGCCGATGCCCGGGGTACTGCCCGCCGACCCGGCCGCCCCGGCGCTCGTCGCGTTCACCTCCGGCACCACCCGTGCGCCGAAAGGCGTTGTGCACAGCCACCAGACGCTGGTCTTCGAGACCCGCCAACTGCTCGACAACTACCCGCCGGGCCGGGGCCGGCAGCTCATCGCGACCCCCGTCGGGCACTTCATCGGGATGATCGGCGCGCTGCTCATCCCGGTGCTCGAGGGCGCCCCCGTCGACCTGGCCGACATGTGGGATCCGGGCAAGGTGCTCGAACTCATCGACCGCGAGGGCCTGTCGATCGGCGGCGGCCCACCGTATTTCGTCACCAGCCTGCTGGACCACCCGGACTGCACCGAGGCGCATCTGGCGCACTTCACCTCGGTCGGGCTCGGCGGTTCGGCGGTGCCGGCGGCGGTGACCCGCCGGCTGGCCGAGCTGGGACTGTTCGTGTTCCGCTCCTACGGCAGCACCGAGCACCCGTCCATCACCGGATCCCGGCCCGACGCGCCGGAGGACAAGCGGCTCTACACCGACGGCGACCCGCGGCCCGGGGTGGAGATCCGGCTCACCGAGGACGGCGAGATCCTCTCGCGCGGACCGGATCTGTGCCTGGGCTATCTCGACGACGAGCTCACCGCGCGCGCCTTCGACGCCGACGGCTGGTACCACACCGGCGACATCGGGGTGCTCGACGCCGACGGCTACCTGACCATCACCGACCGCAAGTCCGACCTGATCATCCGCGGCGGGGAGAACATCAGCGCGCTGGAGGTCGAGGAGGTGCTGCTGGGCATGCCGGCCGTCGCCGAGGCGGTGGTGGTGGCCGCACCCGACGCCCGGTTCGGCGAGCGGGTCGCCGCGGCGCTGCGCATCAAACCCGGCCACACCATGCCCACCCTCGACGAGGTGCGTGCCCACTTCGAACGGGCCGGTGTCGCCCGGCAGAAGTGGCCGGAACAGCTCTACGAGGTCGCCGACTTCCCGCGCACCGCCAGCGGCAAGGTGCAGAAGTACCTGGTCCGGCAACAACTGTTCGGCCCCGCCGGGAGCGGTCTCGCCGCCGGCGCCTGACCCGAATGCCCGTCAAGTCGTTGCGGCCGACGCGGTCGCGAGAATACGATTCTCTGGAAAAGAAAAGGAGTGTTCCATGGGGCAACTGTCGCATCGCGTCGAATTGCCGTTCCCGCTCTTCGACGCGGACAACCACCTGTACGAGCCGCCGGAGGCGATGACCAAGTACCTGCCGAAGGACTACCGGGACGTCATCCAGTACGTGCAGGTCAACGGACGGACCAAGATCGCGATCAAGGGGCAGATCTCCAACTACATCCCGAACCCGACGTTCGAGGTGGTGGCCCGGCCGGGCGCCTGGGAGGAGTACTTCAAGTTCGGCAACCCCGAGGGCAAGAGCAAGCGCGAGCTGTTCGGCGAGCCGATGCGCTCCATTCCGGCCTTCTTCGAGCCGGGCCCGCGGCTGGAGCTGATGGACCAGCTCGGCGTCGACCGCACGCTGATGTTCCCGACGTTGGCCAGCCTCATCGAGGAGCGGCTGCGCGACGACCCGGTGGCGATCCACGTCATCGTGCACGCCCTGAACCAGTGGCTCGACGAGGTATGGGGGTTCAACTACAAGAACCGCATCTTCACCACCCCGGTGATCACCCTGCCGATCGTGGAGAAGGCGATCGAGGAGTTGGAGTGGTGCGTCAAACGAGGGGCGCGCGCCATTCTGATCCGTCCGGCGCCGGTGCCCGGGTTCCGGGGGCCGCGGTCGTTCGCGCTCCCGGAGTTCGACCCGTTCTGGGAGCGGGTGGTCGAGTACGACGTGTTCGTCGGGATGCACTCCTCCGACAGCGGCTACTCGCGCTACACCTCCGAGTGGGACGGGGTCGAGAAGGAGATGCGGCCGTTCGAGACCAACGCGATGGCCATCCTCAACGAGTGGCGGCCGATCCAGGACGCGGTGGCCTCCTGGGTGATCCACGGGGCCCTGTACCGGCATCCCAAGCTGAAGGTGGGCATCGTCGAGGCCGGCTCGAAGTGGATGTTCCCGCTGCTGGACAACATGGCCGAGGTGTACAAGAAGGCCCCGGAATGCTTCCCGAGCGATCCGGTCGAGGAGATCAAGAACCGCATCTACGTCAGCCCGTTCTACGAGGAGGGCATCGACGCGCTGATCGACCTGGTCGGCGTGGACCACGTGCTCTACGGCTCCGACTGGCCGCACCCGGAGGGCCTGGCCGAGCCGACGCACTACGTCACCGCGCTGGAACACCTCTCGGTGGAGGACCAGGCCAAGATCATGGGCGGCAACCTCAGCCGCCTGGTCACGGTATGAGCCGGGGGACCGGGGGCCGCCGCGCGCGATGAGCGTGCCGTGGCGGACCATCCCGGAGATGGTGCTGAGCGCAGCGGACCGGTTCGGCGACGCCGAGGCCATCGTCGACTATGGCGACAATCCGGTCGGGGTCGACTATGGCGACAATCCGGTCGGGG
>NZ_CALDGS010000099.1 GCF_937941905.1 uncultured Mycolicibacterium sp.
GGTTGTCGTGCAGCCGATCGACATCGACGGTCGCGTACCGGTAGAGCGTGGCCGAATTGAACTCGACGGTACCGATCATGCCGGCACCGGATTCGTCGGCAGCGGCCACGACATCGTCGACGGCGGTGAAATAGTCGAATTCGGTCTCCGCGGCGTGCACGCTGATCGCGTGTGCGACCTGTGCCGCGGCATCGACATTGAGATTGGCTTCGTCGGCGACCATCCTGCCGAACAGAGCGATATCCACCGAGTGGTCGCGATCCGCCAGATCCTTCACATTGGCGTCCTTCAACGCCTTGGCCACATCGCCGGCATCGGCGGCGGCGATCGCCGCCTCGGCCAGCGCCCGAAGCTGGCTTCGGCTCAGAAAGACGAGATAGCCGGCTTCACCGGGTTCTCCCTTCTTGGCCGCCTTGGTCACGATGCCGACGGCCTTGAACGTTTCGGTCGCCAAATCGATCGCCTGCTCCCGCAGGTCCTCCCGCAGTGAGGTGATCTCATCGGCCAGGAGCTCCACAATGCGCCGAGTACGAACGCCCAGCTCGCCGCGGTCCAGCTCGGTTTCGAATGCTTTTCGCGCCGCGCGCTTCCAGGCCTGGCTGGAGACCCGGGCACGACGGACACCGCCGTAGACCGCGGATTTCGGGCTACCGGTGTCGTCCCGGTTGAGGTTGCTCGGTGGGACGGTCTGCAGCACATGGAAGTCGATGAACGTGCGGGTCATCACTTTTCCTCCTCATCTGATCGGGAAGTCTGTTCGCGGTCGGTCGGGGCGGCTTGCTGCCAGTCCGGTCCGGTCCGGTAGAAGTCACGGCCCCAGGACAGCCGCACCAACGCTGTGTACTGCGGGTTCAGCAGCAGGTGCAGATCATCGGCGAACTTCGCATAGTCGAAACCCAGTTGCCTGCCTCGCAGCTGGGTAACCAATCCGCGTACGTGGACGAGAATCTCGTCGATCGAAACGGCGGTGGCGACAGCCATGAACCGGCGGGTGACGGCATCGGCACTCGACCCTTCGCTGGCCGCCAGCCTGCTCACGGCGGTACCGAACGACACGCCGGGCACGTGCGCGGGAACCGGCATCGCCTGCTGGTGCAGCGCGTACAGCGTCATCGCGGCGTGCGCTGCCTGTTCGGCATGGCTCGGCTCATCCCGGTCCCAGGACAACTCGGCGGGAACGAGTGCCACGGTGTAGGCCCAGACCTCGGGGACGCTGCCGGCCGGTTTGCCCACAGCCCGGCGGAGCTTTGCCAATGCGGCCCGGGCATGCGGTGTTCCGCTGAGATACTCGGCCTGCAACCGTTGCAGGCGCGCATCCACAGCTGATCCGAGCCGTCGTCGCCAGGGTGCGGATTTTTCGGCGTTTTCTTCGGTCTGGTCCGCACGGGTGGTCGTCATGCCGGAATCTCCTCCGATTGCTTCATCTCAAACACCTGCGGTGGAAGTCGTCGCCGCAACGCGGCCATGAACCACGCCTCGGCCAGGCCGACATTGACCAGGCGCCCGCGGATCTCCCGTCCGGTCCAGGCAGCCGGGGAGGCTTCGGTCACGATCCGACGAGCGATCCCACGCGTCGCTCGATACACCTCGCGGGTCCAGTCGGCGCGTGCCTGTTCCAGATCGACCCCCGGCGCAAGGGTGCCGAGGAACCCGCGGTAGGGAGCGTCCAGCACCGCGTACAGTTCCTCACGCGCTGCGTCCCCTGCGCCAGTATTCGGTTCTGCACCGCCTGCTTGCGCGACGTTCTCGGCGAGCTTCCAGAGTTCGCCCGCCACTGCCTCGGCATCCTCGATCCCCGCCACCGCCACACGGCCGGCCTCGGGATGGTCGTCGCGGAGCACCATGACCGACAACGGCAGCTCGTCGGTGACGATCTCCGCGTACACGGCGTTCTGGGTCCCGTACTGCACGCCATAGACCCGGGTTCTGGGCCGGTAGCCGTCCGGCAGGTAGCCCTGCTCGGCCAGGTCGGCGACCCACTGCAGCGCTCCCGGCGCGAGGAATCGCTCGGGCTCCCGCCCGCCCGCCCGGCGACTGGCGGTCGCGGGCAGGATGGCGTTCAACCCCCGCCATACCGCCCGGTTGGGGTCATGCGTGTAGGGCATGTACA
>NZ_CALDGS010000100.1 GCF_937941905.1 uncultured Mycolicibacterium sp.
CGCCCGCTAGGGCGTCAGCCCGTCAGGCGTTCGGGGCCCCGGTGCCGGTCCAGCCAGCCGACGATCAGGTCGGCGACCCGGCCCGGGGCCTCGTACATCGGGATGTGCCCGACCCCGTCGAGGTGGGTGACGACGGTGTCGGCGGGCAGCTGTGCGGTGAAGTGCCGGGTGAACCGCGGATGCGGCAGCACCCGGTCCTTCTCGCAGATCACCAGGTGGGTGGGCACGTCGGTGCTCGCCAGCTCCAGCAGCCCGGGCAGCAGCAGCGCCTTGACGAGCAGCTGGAAGTAGGCCGGGCAGTGGGTGACGTCGTCGATGATCTGCGCCAGCGCGGCGTCGTCGAGGCCCTCCGGGCCGGCGGCCACCGGCAGGGCGGCCAGCCGGCGGGTGACCGGCAGCCGCAGCACCCGCGGGCCCAGCAGTCGGGCCACCAGCCACAGCGGCAGCCCGGCGACGAACTTCGCCACGATCTCGAACTTCACCGGGCTGAGGTGCCGCCAGCCGCCGGCCGGGGCGATGCCGGTCAGGGTGCGCGCCCGGCCCCGCCGGGCCAGTTCGAAGGCCACCCAGCCGCCCAGCGAGTTGCCGACCAGGTGGGCGTCGGCCCAGCCCAGGGCGTCCATCCGGCGCTCGATGTCGTCGGCGAGCACCGCCGAGCCGAGCAGCCAGGGCCCCTTCGGGCCGCCGTTGTGGCCGAGCATGGTCGGGGCGTACACCTCGTAACGGCCGGTTGCGGCGATGCGCGGGGCGACGTCGCGCCACACCTGCTGCGACATCATGAACGGGTGCAGCAGCACCACCGGTTCGCCGGAGCCGAGGTGGATCGGCGCGTGTGGGGTCATACGGCCCGACACTAAGGTGATACCGCCGGTACCGCAAGGTCGTCGGCTATGGTCTGCGGCTGATGAACGCGCTCACCGTCACCACGATCAACGTCAACGGGGTGCGGGCCGCGGTCCGGCAGCGTTCCGAGCGGAACCGGGGCCTGCTGGCCTGGCTGGCCGAGACCGCCGCGGATGTGGTGTGCCTGCAGGAGACCCGCTGCGAGGCCGATCAACTCGCCGACGCGCTCGCGCCCGCGCTGGCCGACGGCTGGCAGCTGGTGTCGGCCTGCTCGCACATCAAGGGCCGCGCCGGGGTGGCCATCCTGTCCCGTCGGCCGCCGACGGCGGTGCGGGTGGGGTTGGCCGAGGACTGCGAGTTCGCCACACACGGCCGCTATCTGGAGGCCGAGATCGACGGGGTCACCGTGGCCAGCGTCTACGTGCACACCGGCGAGGCCGGCACCGACCGGCAGCTGGAGAAGGAGCGGTTCATGGCCGCCCTGGCCAAGCGGATGGACGTGCTGCTCGCCGACGGCGGGCCGGCGGTGATCTGCGGCGACTGGAACATCGCCCACACCGAGGCCGACATCAAGAACTGGAAGGCCAACACCAAGCGCGCAGGCTTCCTGCCCAGCGAGCGGCAGTGGGTCTCGGAGCTGCTCGACGCCGGCTGGGTGGACGTGATGCGGGAACTGCACCCCGGGGTGGCGGGGCCGTACAGCTGGTGGACCTGGCGGGGCCGGGCCTTCGACACCGACGCCGGCTGGCGCATCGACTACCACCTGTGCACCCCGCCGCTGGCCGAGCGGGCGGTGGCGGCGCGGGTGGAGAAGCCCGCCGCCTATGAGCTGCGCTGGTCCGACCACGCACCGGTGACCGTCGAGTTCCGCTGATCGCGGGCGTGAAAAGATTGGGGGCATCATGACCGCCTCCCAGACTCCCGCCGGCCGCCCCGTCGTGTTCTCCGGGGCCCAGCCCACCTCGGACTCACTGCATCTCGGCAACGCCCTGGGCGCGATCGCCCAGTGGGTGAAGCTGCAGGACGACTACGACCCGTTCTTCTGCGTGGTGGACCTGCACGCCATCACCGTGCCGGGCTGGGATCCGGAGGTGCTGCGTCGGCGCACCCTCGTCACCGCCGCGCAGTACCTGGCACTGGGCATCGACCCGGCCCGCAGCACGGTGTTCGTGCAGAGCCATGTGCCCGCGCACGCCGAACTGGCCTGGGTGCTGGGCTGCTTCACCGGCTTCGGCCAGGCGTCGCGGATGACGCAGTTCAAGGACAAGTCGCAGAAGCAGGGGACCGAGGGCACCACGGTGGGCCTGTTCACCTACCCGGTGCTGATGGCCGCCGACGTGCTGCTCTACGACACCAACCTGGTGCCGGTCGGCGAGGACCAGCGCCAGCACCTCGAGCTCACCCGGGATCTGGCCGAGCGGGTCAACGCGCGCTGGCCGGGCACCTTCGTGGTGCCCGAGATGCTGATCCAGAAGGCCACCGCCAAGATCTACGACCTGCAGGACCCGACCTCGAAGATGAGCAAGTCGGCGGCCACCGACGCCGGCCTGATCAGCCTGCTCGACGATCCGAAGGCGACCGCCAAGAAGATCCGCTCGGCGGTCACCGACAGCGAGCGCGAGATCCGGTTCGACCCGGAGGCCAAGCCGGGCATCTCCAACCTGCTGACCATCCTGGCGGCGGTGACCGGCTCCACCGTGGAGAAGTTGGTCACCGACTACGCCGGCCGCGGTTACGGTGATCTGAAGAAGGACACCGCCGAGGCGGTGGTCGAGTTCGTCACCCCAATCAAGGCGCGCGTCGACGAGCTGCTGGGCGACCCGGCCGAGCTGGACCGGGTGCTGGCCGCCGGTGCCGAGCGCGCCCGCGAGGTGTCGGAGGCCACGCTGCGGCGGGTGTACGACCGCGTGGGGTTCCTTCCGCCCCGGAGGTGAACCCGCCATGTGACGGGAGGCAGCCGTGACCGAACCGGCGGCACCGAGCCGGCTGCAGCGGCTGCGCGCCAGGTGGACCTGGCTGGACCACCTGCTGCGGGCCAACGAACGCTACCAGCGGGCCAAGGGCGACTTCTTCGCCGCCGCCATCACCTATTTCACGGTGTTCGCGCTGTTCCCGCTGCTGATGGTGGGGTTCTCGGTCGGCGGCTTCGTGCTGGCCGGCCGCCCGGATCTGTTGGCGCGCATCGAGGAACGCATCCGGGCCACGGTGACCGGTGAGTTCAGCGAGCAGATCATCGCGTTGATGGACTCGGCGATCGACTCGCGCACCTCGGTCGGCCTGATCGGCCTGGCGGGGGCCGCCTGGGCCGGGCTCGGCTGGATCACCAACCTGCGCGAGGCGCTCAGCGCGATGTGGGAACAGCCAAGCGGCAAGCGCAATTTCGTCCGCACCAAGCTGTCGGACCTGCTGGCGCTGGTCTCGCTGTTCCTGGCGATCCTGGTCACCTTCGCGCTCACCGCGCTGGGCGACCGCAACGTCATGCGAGGCGTGCTCAACTGGCTTGGGATGCCGGAACTTCCGGGCCTGGACAGCGGCCTGCGGGTGGTCTCGGCGCTGGTGTCGGTGCTGGTATCCTGGCTGCTGTTCACCTGGGTGATCGCCCGGCTGCCGCGCGAGTCGCTGACGTTGCGCAGCGCGGTACGCGCCGGGCTGTTCGTCGCGGTCGGCTTCGAGATCTTCAAACAGCTGGGCACCGTGTATCTTTCGTCGGTCACCAACGGCCCGGCCGGGGCGACGTTCGGTCCGGTGCTGGGCCTGATGGTGTTCGCCTACATCACCGCGCGGCTGATCCTGTTCGGCACCGCCTGGGCCGCCACCGCCCACGAGAACCTTTTCACCGCAGCGGTTCCCGCGCCCGGGCCGGCGCGGATCACCGTGCAGTCCCGCAGTGCGGGCACCGGGATGCCGGCCGCGCTGGCCGGGGCGGCGGTGGGCGCGGTGGCCGCGCTCGGCCTGTCCCGGCTGTGGCGGCCGCGTCAGTGAGCGCTGCCGACCAGCTGCAGCCCGATCACGCACCCCACCAGGCCCACCAGCAGCAGCAGCTTCAGCGCCGAAACCGACTCGGCGCCGGTGATCAGCGCGTACAGGACGGTCAGCGCCGCGCCCACGCCCACCCACACCGCGTAGCCGGTGCCGACCGGGATCTCGCGCAGCGCCAGCCCCAGCCCGCCCATCGAGATCACCAGCGCCACGGCGAACACCGCCACCGGGACGGGCCGGGTGAAGCCCTCGGACCTGCTCAGCGCGACCGCCCAGACGGACTCGAACGCGCCGGAGACGACGAGAATGATCCACGCCATGATGCACTCCGTGGCACCGTCTTGTCGCTGGCCGGGTACGGTGCCCCTCGTCCGGATGTCGGGATCGACACCGCCAGCCTAGCAAGCCGTGTAACGGGAGTTATCCGCCCGCGTGGCCGTCGGATTCGCGGCTCAGCCGCGGGCGGCCCGCTGGTTGAGTGCCCGCGCCCCCATGATCAGGCCGAACACGATGATCGCGCCGATCACCGCCACCCCGACCCGCACCGGGGTGGCGTCGGCCGGGTCGAGCGTGGTCGCCGCGGCGGTGGTCCGGCTCTCCGGCCGCTCGTCGCGGGGCAGCAGCTCCGGGTCGGGATCGACCAGCGTGCCGATCCGGGTGCCCGGCGGGGTGGCGAACCCGTAGTCGAGCAGCCGTGCGGCCTGCTCCCACGGCGCGATGGGCTGGCGGGTGCCCTTGAGCAGCACCGCCACCAGCCGGCGGCCGTCGCGTTCGGCCGCGCCGACGAAGGTCTGGCCGGCGTCGTCGGTGAACCCGGTCTTGCCGCCCAGCGCACCGGGGTAGTTGCGCAGCAGCTGGTTGTCGTTCTCGATGGGGTAGGAGCCGCCGTCGCGGCTGGGGAACTGGTACTCGCGGGTCGCCACGATCTCGGCGAACACCGGGTTCTGCCAGGCGTAGCGGTAGAACAGCCCGATGTCGTAGGCCGAGGTGCTCATCCCGGGGCCGTCCAGGCCGGAGGGGGTGGCCACCCGGGTGTCGCGGGCGCCCAGCCGGGCGGCCAGCGCGTTGATCTTGTCCAGCGCCACCGGCACCCCGCCGAGTTGGCGGGCCAGCGCGTTGGCGGCGTCGTTGCCGGAGTACATCATCAGCGCGTGCAGCAGGTCGCGCACGGTGTAGACCCCGCCCGGGCCGACGCCGACCTTGGTGCCCTCGATCGCGGCGTCCTCCTCGGTGCCCGGCACCTGGCGGTTCAGCGGCAGTTCGTTGAGCGAGGCCATCGCGGTGAGCACCTTGATGATGCTGGCCGGGCGGTGCCGGCCGTGCGGGTCCTTGGCGGCGATGACGTCGCCGGTGTCGAGGTCGGCGATCAGCCACGCCTCGGCGGAGATGTCACCCTCGGGCAGGGGCGGGGTGTTGGGCGCCACGATGGTGCCGCAGCGGCCCAGCGCATCGCCGCCGACGGGCTTGTCCGGCACGGGCAGCGGGGCCGGCGGCTCCACCCCGGGCGGGGGCACCTCGGAGGCGTCCACCGCCGGCGGGGTGGTGACCCGGTACGGGCACGGATCGACGGCCTCGGGCGGCTCGGCGACCGCGGCCGGGGCCGCCAGCAGGGCGGGGACGGCCGCGAGCACGGCCAGCACGACAAGACGCAGCGCGCGGCGCGCGACGAACACGATCTTCGTCATCACCGCGCACGCTAGGCGATTCCGGGCCCGGACCGGGGGAGGCTCGCTGTGACGGATGGGGTTTGTGTTACGACCGTGACGCAAACCCCATCCGTCACCGGCGGATCAGAGCCGGCGGCTCGCCTCGCTGAGCACGCCGTGCAGGATCTGGTAGATCTCGTCGAACTCCTGCTGGCCCGCGATCAGCGGCGGCGCCAGCTGCACCACCGGGTCGCCGCGGTCGTCGGCGCGGCAGTACAGGCCGGCGTCCCACAGCGCCGGGGTCAAGAAGCCGCGCAGCAGGTTCTCCGACTCCTCGTCGTTGAAGGTCTCCTTGGTGGTCTTGTCCTTGACCAGCTCGATGCCGTAGAAGTAGCCCTCGCCGCGGACGTCGCCCACGATCGGCAGTTCCAGCAGCCGCTCGAGGGTGGCGCGGAACGCCGGGGCGTTCTCCTTGACCCGGTCGTTGAGGCCCTCGCGCTCGAAGATGTCGAGGTTGGCCAGCGCCACCGCCGCCGAGACCGGGTGCCCGCCGAAGGTGTACCCGTGCGGGAAGACGGTCTTGCCGTCGTTGAACGGCTCGAACAGCCGGTCGCTGGCGATCATCGCGCCGATCGGCGAGTAGCCCGAGGTCATGCCCTTGGCGCAGGTGATGATGTCGGGCACGTAGTTGAAGTCCTCGCAGGCGAACATCGACCCGATGCGCCCGAACGCGCAGATCACCTCGTCGGAGACGAGCAGCACGTCGTACTCGTCGCAGATCTCGCGGACCCGCTCGAAGTACCCGGGCGGCGGCGGGAAGCAGCCGCCGGCGTTCTGCACCGGCTCCAGGAACACCGCGGCGACGGTGTCCGGGCCCTCGAACTCGATCGCCTCGGCGATCCGGTCGGCGCAGTACTCGCCGAACGCCTTCGGGTCGTTCTGGTACTGCTCGGGGGCGCGGTAGAGGTTGGTGTTGGGCACCCGGAAGCCGCCCGGGGTGAGCGGCTCGAAGGGCGCCTTGAAGGCCGGCAGGCCGGTGATGGCCAGCGCGCCCTGCGGGGTGCCGTGGTAGGCGATCGACCGCGAGATGACCTTGTGCTTGCCGGGCTTGCCGGTGAGCTTGAAGTAGTGCTTGGCCAGCTTCCAGGCGCTCTCGACGGCCTCACCGCCGCCGGTGGTGAAGAACACCCGGTTCAGGTCGCCGGGGGCGTAGTTGGCCAGCCGCTCGGCCAGTTCGATCGCCGTCGGGGTCGCGTAGGACCACAGCGGGAAGAACGACAGTTTCTCGGCCTGCTTGGCCGCGGCCTCGGCGAGCTCGGTGCGGCCGTGGCCGACCTGCACCACGAACAGGCCGGACAGGCCGTCGATGTAGCTCTTGCCCCGGTCGTCGAAGACCCGCACACCCTCGCCGCGGGTGATGATCGGCGGCGTGATGTCCGCGCCGTGCCGGGCGAAATGGCCCCAGAGATGTCGATTTGCCTTGGCACCGAGATCGGTGTCGGTAGAAGTCATCGTGTACCCCAATTGTATTGCTGCTTAACCAGTTTCAGATAAACCAAGGTTTCGGTCGTTATCACTCCCGGCAGTGCGCGTATCTGGGTGTTGAGCAGCTCGAGCAGGCCGTCGTCGTCGGCGCACACGACCTCGACGATGATGTCGAACGACCCTGCGGTCAGGACGACGTAGTCGACCTGATCGATGGCGGCGAGTTTCTCGGCGACTCGCGTGGTGTCCCCGGTGCAGCGGATGCCGATCATGGCCTGGCGGGCGAACCCCAACTGCATGGGGTCGGTGACCGCCACGATCTGCATGACGCCGGCGTCGACCATCCGCTGGACGCGCTGGCGGACGGCCGCCTCGGAGAGGCCGACCTCCTTGCCGATGCCCGCGTAGGATCGCCGACCGTCGGCCTGCAGCTTCTCGATGATGGCCTTGGACAGGTCGTCCAGCTGGAAGGCCGCCCCCGGCCGGGACTGGTTGATGCGGAACGAGACAGACTGCGCGCCGGCTTGGGGGTCCGGGTTCACCATGACCTGATTGTGCACGGAATCCGTGGTTGTGGGCAACCAATCCCATGAAATCGCGCGTTTGGAGGGGCCTGAAACGCGGGAATACGTAGCCAGGGGTGATCGGGGTCGGATAGGTTCTAGGCCATGGGTTCGACAGTTCCGACACATGTGGCAAGCAGCTGGATCGACGGTGCGGAGGTACAGACCGCCGGTGACGTGCACCCGGTGATCAACCCCGCGACCGGCGCGGTGGTCGCCGAGTACGCCCTGGCCACCCCGGCCGACGTGGACGCGGCGGTGGCCGCGGCCCGCAGGGCGCTGCCGACCTGGGCCGGCGCCACCCCGGCCGAGCGGTCGGCGGTGCTGGCCAAGCTGGCCCGGCTGGCCGACGAGCGGTCCGAGCAGCTGGTGGCCGAGGAGGTCAGCCAGACCGGCAAGCCGGTGCGGCTGGCCACCGAGTTCGATGTGCCGGGCAGCGTGGACAACATCGACTTCTTCGCCGGTGCCGCCCGGCACCTGGAGGGCAAGGCCACCGCCGAGTACTCGCCGGACCACACCTCCTCGATCCGCCGCGAGCCGGTCGGCGTGGTCGCCACCATCACGCCGTGGAACTACCCGCTGCAGATGGCGGTGTGGAAGGTCATCCCGGCGCTGGCCGCCGGCTGCACGGTGGTCATCAAGCCCGCCGAGCTGACCCCGCTCACCACCCTCACCCTGGCCAAGCTGGCCGCCGAGGCGGGCCTGCCGGCCGGTGCGCTCAACGTCGTCACCGGCCGCGGCGCCGACGTCGGCACCGCCCTGGCCGGGCACGCCGCGGTGGACATGGTGACCTTCACCGGTTCGACCGCGGTGGGCCGCAAGGTGATGGCCGCCGCCGCCGTGCACGGCCACCGCACCCAGCTCGAACTGGGCGGCAAGGCCCCGTTCGTGGTGTTCGACGACGCCGATCTCGACGCGGCGGTGCAGGGCGCGGTGGCCGCCGCGCTGATCAACACCGGCCAGGACTGCACCGCGGCCACCCGTGCCATCGTCGCCCCGTCGCTCTACGACGACTTCGTCGCCGGGGTGGCCGAGGTGATGGGCAAGATCGTCGTCGGGGAACCGCACGACCCGGACACCGACATCGGTCCGCTCATCTCCGAGGCGCACCGCCAGAAGGTGGCCGGCATCGTCGAGCGCGCCCCGCAGGAGGGCGGCCGGATCGTGTGCGGCGGCAAGGCGCCGGACCGGCCGGGCTCGTTCTACCTGCCCACGCTCATCGCCGACGTGTCCGAGCAGTCCGAGGCCTACCGCAAGGAGATCTTCGGCCCGGTGCTGACGGTGCGGACGTTCACCGACGACGACGACGCGATCCGACAGGCCAACGACACCGAGTACGGGCTGGCCGCCTCGGCGTGGACCCGCGACGTCTACCGGGCCCAGCGCGCCTCGCGCGAGATCCACGCCGGGTGCGTGTGGATCAACGACCACATCCCGATCATCAGCGAGATGCCGCACGGCGGGTTCGGGGCGTCCGGTTTCGGCAAGGACATGAGCCAGTACTCCCTGGAGGAGTACCTGGCCATCAAGCACGTGATGAGTGACATCACCGGTGTCGCCGAGAAGGACTGGCACCGGATCATCTTCAACAAGCGGTAGGGCAGTGGGGGCGCGGCGTCGGGCGGTGCGTCAGCACAGCTCGACGACCGCGCCCAGCACGATGTCGAGGGCCGCCGACATCGAGATGCCCGCAGGGGCGAGGTCGCGCTGCACCATCACCACCGCGTCCGACGAGGTGGTGCCGGCCCGGGTCACCTGACAGACCCGGTAGCCCTCGGTGAGCAGCTGCTCGGCGGTCAGGAACGGGAACCGCTCCCGCAGCTGCAGGAAGCTCTCCTCGTCGGCGGCCGCCGTCGCCGGCAGTCCCAGCGCCGCGGCGGCCAGCACGGCGGGGATCAGAAGCGCGCGGATCATTGCTCCACCGTAGCCGTTCGGTCCGAAACGCGTTCGGCGCGCCCACCGTCGCATTCGACGGTGGGCGCGCCGGGGCCGCTCGTGGGTCAGCGCGCGAACATCAGCGCGCGCTTGACCTCCTGGATCGCCTTGGTCACCTCGATGCCACGCGGGCAGGCGTCGGTGCAGTTGAAGGTGGTGCGGCAGCGCCACACCCCGTCGACATCGTTGAGGATGTCCAACCGCTCGGCCGCGCCCTCGTCACGGCTGTCGAAGATGAACCGGTGCGCGTTGACGATCGCCGCCGGACCGAAGTAGCTGCCCTCGTTCCAGTACACCGGGCAGCTGGTGGTGCAGCAGGCGCACAGGATGCACTTGGTGGTGTCGTCGTAGCGCGCGCGGTCGGTGGGGCTCTGGATCCGTTCCCGGGTGGGCGGGTTGCCGCTGGTGATCAGGTACGGCTTGATCGCCTTGTAGGCGTCGAAGAACGGCTCCATGTTCACCACCAGGTCCTTCTCCACGGGCAGGCCGCGGATCGGCTCGATGGTGATGGTGAGCTCCTTGTTCGGGTTCTTCGGCAGCAGGTCGCGCATCAGCACCTTGCACGCCAGCCGGTTGA
>NZ_CALDGS010000101.1 GCF_937941905.1 uncultured Mycolicibacterium sp.
GCCGGACACACACACAGAATCGCCCCCCACACCCGTGGGGGGCGATTCTAATTTCACGGCCGGCAACCGATTTCCCGCCGGCACGGCCCGCGCCGTATCCTCGGAGTCGGTTCCGGACGAGGCGTTTGAAGAAGGAAACAGTGGTCGACAGGCACGGCGGCGACGAGCGGCCGCCCAGACGTACGCCGCACAACGGCGCTCCCCACCGGGGTCCCCGGCAGCAGTCGCGCGGTAACCAGCAGCGGGCCGGCGCCCCGCGGACCTCGGGACCCAACCGTGCCCGCCGGGCCCAGCCGCGCCACGACGACGCCCGCCCCGACCACCGGCTCGAGGCAGAGGCGAGCGCGCCGTCGATCCCACCGGAGATCGAGGCCAACCAGCTCGATCCGGAGATCCGGCGCGAGCTGATCACCCTGGACCGGTTCTCCGCCGACGAGGTGGCCCGCCGGCTGGTGGCCGCCGGCGAACTGCTCGACGTCGACCCCGAGGCCGCGTTGGCCCACGCCCGTGCCGCCCGGGCCCGTGCCGCCCGCATCGCCGTGGTGCGCGAGGCGGTCGGCATCGCGGCCTACCACTGCGGCGACTGGGCGCAGGCGCTCGCCGAGTTCCGCGCCGCCCGCCGGATGGGCAGCAGGTCGGTGCTGCTGCCGCTCATCGCCGACTGCGAGCGCGGCGTCGGTCGTCCGGAACGCGCCATCGAACTGTCCCGAACCCCGGAGGCCGAGGCGCTGACCGGCGACGACGCCGACGAACTGCGCATCGTCGTGGCGGGCGCCCGCTCCGACCTCGGGCAGCACGAACAGGCCCTGCTCGAGCTGTCCGGGCCCCACCTCAACCCGGCCCGCAAGGGGCAGACCGCCGCGCGGCTGTTCTACGCCTACGCCGAGACCCTGCTCGCGCTGGGCCGCAGGGACGAGGCGCTGGAGTGGTTCATCCGCGCCGCCGGGGCGGACCTGGAGGGCGCCACCGACGCCGAGGACCGGGTCACGGAGCTGTCCGGACAGTGACCACGCCGGCACAGCGGCACGACTGCCTGCTGCTGGATCTCGACGGCACGGTGTTCCGCGGCCACGAGCCGACTCCGGGCGCGGTCGAGACGCTGGCGGCGGTGCCCGCCCGTACCCTCTTCGTCACCAACAACGCCTCCCGCACCCCCGCCCAGGTCGCCGAGCACCTGCGCTCGCTGGGCTTCGCCGCGACCCCCGACGACATCGTCACCAGCGCCCAGAGCGCGGCGCGGCTGCTGGCCGGCCGGCTGCCGGCCGGGGCGGCGGTGCTCGTCGTCGGCACCGAGGCCCTCGCCGCGGAGGTCCGCGGCGTCGGCCTGCGCCCGGTGCGCCGCGCCGACGATGGGCCGGCCGCGGTGGTGCAGGGCCACTCGCCGCACACCGCATGGGCGGACCTCGCCGAGGCGGCGCTGGCCATCCGGGCCGGAGCGCTGTGGGTGGCCGCCAACGTCGACCGCACCCTGCCCACCGAACGCGGCCTGCTGCCCGGCAACGGTGCGATGGTGGCCGCGCTGCGGGCGGCGACCGACGCCGAACCACTGGTGGCCGGCAAGCCCGAGCCCACCCTGCTGCGGGACGCGCTGCGGCGGGGCGCCTTCCGCAACCCGCTGGTGGTCGGCGACCGGCTCGACACCGACATCGCCGGGGCGCACAACGCCGGGCTGCCCAGCCTGATGGTGCTCACCGGGGTGAACACCGCCGCCGACGCGGTCCGCGCCGAACCCGGCCAGCGCCCGGACGCCATCGCCGCCGACCTGCGGGCCCTCACCGGCGCCGACGCCGACCTGCTGCGCGTCGGACCGCACCCGGCCTGGCGGGTCGACCTCGACGGCGCCACGGTCACCGTGCACGCCACCGGGGCCGACCCCGGCGACGACGTGTCGGTGGTGCGGGCGATCGCGCACGCGGTGTGGTCGGCCGGCGTCGGCACCCGGGGACCGGACCTGCGGGCCGGCGACGACCGCGCCCGCGCCGCCATGGACCGGTGGGCGCTGTCCGCCGGATGAAACCGGTCCACCGCACCGTCGGCCCGATCCGATAGCGTGAACACCGACATGACCACCGACCCGGACCGGATTCGCGCGCAGGTGGCCGAGCTGCTGGCGGACCTGCCCGATCCCGCGCAGCTGCCCGACGAGCTCGGCGACACCGACATCGACCGCATCGCCGCCCGCCTCGAACAGGCGCACGACCTGCTGGTGGCGGCCCTGGAATCGGTCGAGAAGGGATGACCGCAGGTGACGCGGCGTGCACGGGTTGACGCCGAGCTCGTCCGGCGCGGTCTGGCCCGATCCCGCCAGCAGGCCGCCGAGCTGATCGGCGCGGGGAGGGTGCGCATCGACGGGCTGCCCGCCCGCAAGCCGTCGACCGCGGTCGCGGTGACGGCCAACCTCACCGTCGACGACGACGGCGAACGCACCTGGGTGTCGCGCGGGGCACACAAGCTCATCGGCGCCCTGGACGCCTTCGGCATCGAGGTGGCCGGCCGGCGCTGCCTGGACGCCGGCGCCTCCACCGGCGGGTTCACCGAGGTGCTGCTGGACCGCGGGGCGGCCCAGGTGCTGGCCGTGGACGTCGGCTACGGCCAGCTGGCCTGGTCGCTGCGCTCCGACGAGCGGGTGGTCGTCATGGAACGCACCAACGTGCGCGAACTGACCCTGGCCGACATCGGCGACCCGGTCGACCTGGTGGTCGCCGACCTGTCGTTCATCTCGCTGGGCACCGTGCTGCCCGCACTGACCGCGTGTGCGGCCGCCGACGCCGATATCGTTCCCATGGTGAAACCGCAGTTCGAGGTCGGACGCGAACGCGTCGGCGCCGGGGGCGTGGTCTCCGACCCGCAGCTCCGCGCCGAGGCGGTGCTGTCCGTCGCACACCGGGCCGCCGAGCTGGGGTGGCACGCCGTCGCCGTGACCGCGAGCCCGCTGCCCGGCCCGGCCGGCAACGTGGAGTACTTCCTGCACCTGCGCCACGCCGCCGCGCCGCTGCTCGACGACCTCGCCGGCGCGGTGCACCGGGCCGTCGCGGAAGGCCCGCAATGACCGCGGAACGCAACGTGCTGCTGGTGGTGCACACCCACCGCGAAGAGGTGGCCGAGGTCGCCCGCCGGGTGGAGAAGGTGCTCGGCCACCACGGCATCGGGCTGCGCATGGTGTCGGCCGAGGCGGTCGACCGCGGGTCGGCGCACCTGACCCGCGACGAACTGCACCCCGACGAGCGGGCCGGCGAGGGCTGCGAGCTCGTGCTCGTGCTCGGCGGCGACGGCACCTTCCTGCGCGGCGCCGAACTGGCCCACAACGCCGACATCCCGGTGCTCGGGGTGAACCTCGGCCGCATCGGCTTCCTCGCCGAGGCCGAGGCGGAGTCCATCGACACCGTGCTGCAGCGGGTGGTCGAACGCGACTACCGCGTCGAACCCCGGATGACCCTGGACGCCGTCGTGCGCGTCGACGGCGAGGTGGTCAACCGCGGCTGGGCGCTCAACGAGGTGAGCCTGGAGAAGCGGATGCGGCTCGGCGTGCTCGGCGTGGTCCTCGAGGTGGACGGGCGGCCGGTGTCGACGTTCGGCTGCGACGGTGTCCTGGTCTCGACCCCCACCGGCTCCACCGCCTACGCCTTCTCGGCCGGGGGACCGGTGCTGTGGCCCGATCTGGAGGCGATCCTGGTGGTACCCAACAATGCCCACGCGCTGTTCGCCCGGCCGATGGTGACCAGCCCGGCCGCGGCGATCGCCATCGAACTGGAGGCCGGCGGCCGCGACGCGGTGGCCTACTGCGACGGCCGCCGCGAGATGACCGTGCCGGCCGGCGCCCGGCTGGAGGTCACCCGGTCGGCCACCCCGGTCCGCTGGGTGCGGCTGGACAGCGCCCCGTTCACCGACCGGCTGGTGCGCAAGTTCCGGCTGCCGGTCACCGGATGGCGGGGGCAGTAGCGCGCGGTGCTGGCCGAAATCCGGATCGACTCGCTGGGCGCCATCAAGACCGCGGTCGCGGAGTTCGACCGCGGGCTGACGGTGCTGACCGGTGAAACCGGCACCGGCAAGACCATGGTCGTCACCGGGCTGCACCTGCTCGGCGGCGCCCGCGCCGACGCCAACCGGGTGCGCTCGGGCGCCGAGCGGGCGGTGGTCGAGGGCCGGTTCACCACCGCCGAACTCGGCGAGCGGGAGGCCGGCCGGATCGACGAGATCCTGGAGTCCTGCGGGGCCGAGCGCGACGAGGACGGCAGCGTCATCGCCGCCCGCTCGGTCGGCCGCGACGGCCGGTCCCGCGCCTACCTCGGCGGGCGCAGCGTGCCGGCCAGGTCGCTGAGCACCTTCACCGCCGAGCTGCTCACCCTGCACGGCCAGAACGACCAGCTGCGGCTGATGCGGCCCGACGAGCAGCGTGCCGCGCTGGACCGGTTCGCCGGGGTCACCGACCAGCTGCAGCGGTACCGCACGCTGCACCGGCAGTGGACCGAGGCGCGGCGCGACCTCGCCGACCGGCGGGCCCGGGCCCGCGAGCTCGCGCTGGAGGCCGACCGGCTCAAGTTCGCGCTCGACGAGATCGACGCCGTCGCCCCGCAGCCCGGGGAGGACGAGGCGCTGGTCGCCGACATCCGCCGGCTCTCCGAGCTCGACGCGCTGCGCGAGGCGGCCCGCACCGCCCGGGCGGCGCTGTCCGGCGGGCTCGACGAGTCCGCGGTCGACGCCGCGTCGGCCGTGGACGCCGTCGGGCACGCCCGCAACGCCCTGGACAACACCGACGACGCCACGCTGCGGGCGCTCGCCGAGCGGCTCGGCGAGGCGCTGGCGGTGGTCACCGACGTCTCCGCCGAGCTGTCGGCCTATCTCGACGACCTGCCCGACGACGCTTCCACGCTGGAGGCCAAGCTCGCCCGGCAGGCCGAACTGCGCACCCTGACCCGCAAGTACGCCCCCGACATCGACGGCGTGCTGGCCTGGGCCGAGGACGCCCGCCGGCGCCTCGACCACCTCGACGTGTCCGAGGAGGCGCTCGACGAACTCGCCCGCCGGGTCGAGGAGCTGCAGGGCCGGCTCGCCGCGGCCGCGGTGGAACTGAGCCGGGCCCGCGGCCGGGCCGCCGGCCGGCTGGCCAAGGCGGTCACCGCCGAGCTGGCCGGGCTGGCCATGGCCGACGCCGAGTTCACCATCGCGGTGCGGCCGCAGCCGGCGCGCCCCGACGACCCCGCCCCGCTGCGGCTGCCCGACGGCGAGACCGTGCACGCCGGGCCGGACGGGGTGGACCTGGTCGAGTTCGGGTTCACCGCCCACCGCGGCACCGACGTGCTGCCGCTGGCCAAGAGCGCCTCCGGCGGCGAGCTGTCCCGGGTGATGCTGGCCCTGGAGGTGGTGCTGGCCGCCTCCGCGGAGGGCACCACGATGGTGTTCGACGAGGTCGACGCCGGTGTCGGCGGGCGCGCGGCGGTGCAGATCGGCCGCCGGCTGGCCCGGCTGGCCCGCACCCACCAGGTCATCGTCGTCACCCATCTGCCGCAGGTGGCCGCCTACGCCGACGCGCACCTGATGGTGGAGAGCGGCGGTGACAAGGCCAGCCGGGTGCGCCGGCTGACCGACGAGGAGCGGGTGGCCGAACTGGCCCGCATGCTGGCCGGGCTCGGCGACACCGACAGCGGCCGCGCCCACGCCCGTGAGCTGCTCGAGGCCGCGCAGAAGGAGCGGGCCGAACAACCTGTTACTGGTGTGACTGAAGCGAACTTCTGAGGCTGTTGTTACGGCGCGCCTCCACCTCAAGTTGAGGGTTAGTGGAAAGAATGCTGGCTCATGAGGATGTCAGCGCTGCTCACCCGTAACGCCAGTGCACGGCCGGGGATCACCGGCACCGCCCGCGTGGATCGCGACATCGACCGGCTGCTGCGCCGCATCGGGCCCGGCGACATCGCCGTCATCGACATCGAGGACCTCGACCGGGCGACCGCCGACGCGCTGGTGGAGGCCGGCATCGCCGGCGTCGTCAACGCCGCGCCGTCGATCTCCGGCCGGTACCCCAACCTCGGCCCGGAGGTGCTCGTCGCCAACGGCATCGCGCTGATCGACGAGGCCGGCCCCGAGGTGTTCAAGAAGGTCAAGGACGGCGCGCGCATCCGACTGCACAACGGCGGCGTCTACGCCGGCGACCGGCGCCTGGCCCTGGGCAAGGAACGCAGCGACCACGAGATCCACGAGCTCATGCACGAGGCCAAGACCGGGCTGGTGGCGCACCTGGAGGCCTTCGCGGGCAACACCATCGAGTTCATCCGCAGCGAGAGCCCGCTGCTCATCGACGGCATCGGCATCCCGGACATCGACGTCGACCTGCACAACCGGCACGTGGTGGTGGTGGCCGAGGGCGAGTCGGCGGCCGCCGACCTCAAGGCCCTCAAGCCGTTCATCAAGGAGTACCAGCCGGTGCTGGTCGGCGTCGGCGTCGGCGCGGACATCCTGCGCAAGGCCGGCTACCGGCCGGCGCTGATCGTCGGCGACCCGGACAAGATCAGCAGCGAGGTGCTGCGCAGCGGCGCCCAGGTCATCCTGCCCGCCGACGCCGACGGGCACGCGCCCGGCCTGGAGCGCATCCAGGATCTCGGGGTGGGGGCGATGACCTTCCCGGCCGCCGGCTCCGCCGCCGACCTGGCGCTGCTGCTGTGCGACCACCACGGCGCCTCGCTGATCGTCACCTGCGGGCACAGCGCGAGCATCGAGGAGTTCTTCGACCGGTCCCGGCAGCGCTCCAACCCGTCGACCTTCCTCACCCGGCTCAAGGTGAGCCGCAAGCTCGTCGACGCCAATGCGGTGGCCACGCTGTACCGCAGCCGGGTCTCCGGCGGGGCGATCGCGATGCTGGTGCTGGCCATGCTGGTCGCGGTGATCGCCGCGCTGTGGGTGTCCCGCGCCGACGCGGCGCTGCTGGAGTGGGCGAGCACGTACTGGAACCACTTCCTGCTCTGGGTCCAGGGCCTGGTCAGTTAGGCAGCGGCGGTGATAAGCCTTCGCGCCCATGCGATCTCGTTGGCGGCGGTGTTCTTGGCGCTGGCGGTCGGGATCGCGCTCGGGTCGGGCCTACTGTCCGACACCGTGCTGTCGGGGCTGCGCGCCGACAAGGCGAGCCTGCAGGACCGGATCGACGGGCTCACCGACGAACGCAACGCGTTGAACGAAAAACTCGGGGCGGCAGACGAATTCGACGCCCTGATGGCGCCACGCATACTGCGTGACGCGCTGGCGGGCAGGTCCGCGGTGCTGTTCGTCACCCCGGACGCCGCCGAGGACGACGTCGCCGCGCTGACCCGGCTGGTCGGGCAGGCCGGCGGCACCGTCACCGGGCGGGTCGCGCTGACCGAGCAGTTCGTCGAGGCGAACGCCGCCGAGAAACTGCTCTCGGTGGTGAACTCGCCGATCGTGCCGGCCGGCCGCGCGCTGAACACCAGCTGGGTCGACCAGGGTTCGCAGGCCGGTGACCTGCTCGGCATCGCGCTGCTGGACGCCACCGAGCCGGGGCAGCCGCCGGTCGACGACGCCGCCCGCGACACCGTGCTGACCGCGCTGCGCGACACCGGGTTCATCGGCTACGACGACCGCGTCGGGCCGGCCGACGTGGCGCTGGTGGTCACCGGCGGCGACCTGGGGGAGGAGGCCGGCAACCGGGGTGCGACGGTGGCCCGGTTCGCCGCCGGGCTGGCCGCCCACGGCGCCGGCGCGGTGCTGGCCGGCCGGGACGGCTCGGCCACGGGCACCGCCGCGGTCGCGGTCACCCGGGCCGACCCGGCGCTGTCCGGTGCGGTGAGCACCGTCGACGACATCGACACCGAGGCCGGCCGGATCACCGCGGTGCTGGCGCTGGGCGACCTGGTCGCCGGCGGGCGCCCCGGCCAGTACGGCATCGGCCACGGTGCGACCTCGGTCACGGTCCCGCAGTGACCGGGGTGTGACGAGCGGGTAACCCCCGCACGCCGCCCGGCGCGTCAGCGACGACGTGTCGGCGTCGGTGTTAAGGTGGGGTTCCGTGGGTCGGCAGGCCCCCAGCGGGCTCGATCTTCACGAAAGAGCCCAAACCATTCAGTCCTGCCCGTCGTCACGGAGGTTGCTTTTGCCCGCGCTACGCAAGCACCCGCAGACCGTCACCAAGCACCTCTTCGTGAGCGGCGGCGTGGTCTCCTCGCTCGGTAAGGGGCTCACCGCTTCCAGCCTCGGCCAGCTGCTCACCGCGCGGGGCCTGCGGGTGACGATGCAGAAGCTCGACCCGTACCTCAACGTCGACCCCGGCACGATGAACCCCTTCCAGCACGGCGAGGTGTTCGTCACCGAGGACGGCGCCGAGACCGACCTCGACATCGGCCACTACGAGCGGTTCCTGGACCGCGACCTGCCCGGCTCGGCCAATGTCACCACCGGCCAGATCTATTCGACCGTGATCGCCAAGGAACGCCGCGGCGAGTACCTCGGCGACACCGTGCAGGTGATCCCGCACATCACCGACGAGATCAAGCGCCGCATCATGGCGATGGCCGAGCCCGACGCCGAGGGCAACCGGCCCGACGTGGTGATCACCGAGATCGGTGGCACCGTCGGCGATATCGAGTCGCTGCCGTTCCTCGAGGCGGCCCGCCAGGTGCGCCACGAGGTGGGCCGGGAGAACTGCTTCTTCCTGCACGTCTCGCTGGTGCCCTACCTGGCCCCGTCCGGTGAGCTGAAGACCAAGCCCACCCAGCACTCGGTGGCCGCGCTGCGCAGCATCGGCATCACCCCCGACGCACTCATCCTGCGCTGCGACCGCGATGTGCCCGAGGCGCTGAAGAACAAGATCGCGCTGATGTGCGACGTCGACATCGACGGGGTGATCTCCACCCCGGACGCGCCGTCGATCTACGACATCCCCAAGGTGCTGCACCGCGAGGAGCTCGACGCCTTCGTGGTGCGCCGGCTCAACCTGCCGTTCCGCGACGTCGACTGGACGGTGTGGAACGACCTGCTCAAGCGGGTGCACGAGCCGCGGGAGACCGTGCGAATCGCGTTGGTGGGCAAGTACATCGACCTGTCCGACGCCTATCTGTCGGTGGCCGAGGCGCTGCGCGCCGGCGGGTTCGCCCACCACGCCCGGGTGGAGATCAAGTGGGTGGCCTCCGACGACTGCGAGACCGAGGCCGGCGCCGCCGACGCGCTCGGCGACGTGCACGGGGTGCTCATCCCCGGCGGGTTCGGCATCCGCGGCATCGAGGGCAAGCTCGGCGCCATCCGCTACGCCCGCACCCACGGGGTGCCGGTGCTCGGCCTGTGCCTGGGCCTGCAGTGCATCGTCATCGAGGCGGCCCGCTCGGTCGGCATCACCGGGGCCAACTCCGCCGAGTTCGACCCGGACACCCCCGACCCGGTCATCGCCACGATGGCCGACCAGGTGCAGGCGGTCTCCGGTGAGGCCGACCTCGGCGGCACCATGCGGCTGGGCGCCTACCCGGCGGTGCTCGAGCCGGGCTCGATCGTCGCCGAGGCCTACGGCACCACCGAGGTCTCCGAACGGCACCGGCACCGCTACGAGGTCAACAACGCCTACCGCGACCGCATCGCCGCCAGCGGGCTGCGGTTCTCCGGCACCTCGCCCGACGGGCACCTCGTCGAGTTCGTCGAGTACCCGCGCGAGGTGCACCCGTTCCTGGTGGGCACCCAGGCCCACCCGGAGCTCAAGAGCCGGCCGACCCGTCCGCATCCGCTGTTCAAGGCGTTCATCGGCGCCGCCCTGGACTACAAGGCCGCCGAGCGGCTGCCGGTGGAGATCCCCGAGCAGCCCACGAACGGCGTCGGGCCCCAGGAGCTGGAGGACGACGAGGTCGGGCACCTCGAGCCCGTGCACCGTGGCTGAACACGACTTCGAGACCGTCGACAGCGAGCTTCTGCACCTCGGCAGCATCTTCGCGCTGCGTGCCGACGAGGTCCGCATGCCCGGCGGCGGCACCGCGCGCCGGGAGATCGTCGAACACTACGGCGCGGTCGCCGTGGTCGCGCTCGACGAGCACCGCAACGTGGCGCTGGTCTACCAGTACCGCCACCCGGTCCGCCGCCGGCTGTGGGAGCTGCCCGCCGGGCTGCTCGACGCCGACGGCGAGCCGCCGCACCACACCGCCGCCCGCGAGCTGCGCGAGGAGGCCGGGCTGGCCGCCCGGGACTGGCACGTGCTGGTGGACCTGATCTCCGCGCCCGGGTTCAGCGACGAGAGCGTGCGGGTCTACCTGGCCACCGGCCTGTCGCAGGTGCCGCGGCCGCAGGCCCACGACGAGGAGGCCGACCTGCAGCTGCGCTGGTTCCCGCTGGACACCGCGGTGCGCATGGTGCTCGCCGGAGAGATCGTCAATTCCCTTGCCGTGGGCGGGATCCTGGCAGCGGCGACGGTGACCGACCCGGCCGGGCTGCGGCCGGTGGACGCGCCCTGGCCGGACCGGCCGACCGCGTTCGCGGCCCGCAAGCGGGCCCGGGAGCGGGCCAGGTGACCCAACCGGCGCCCCGCACCGGCGGGGCGGGTGGCGCGCTGGACGGCCAGATCCGCGGCTACCTCGACCATCTCGCCATCGAGCGCGGGGTGGCGGCCAACACGCTCAGCTCCTACCGGCGCGACCTGCGCCGCTACGCCGACCACCTGACCCGGCGCGGCATCGACGACCTGGCCGGGGTCACCGAGACCGACGTCGCCGACTTCCTGGTGGCGCTGCGCCGCGGCGAGCCCGAGCACGGCGTCCCGGCGCTGTCGGCGGTGTCGGCGGCCCGGGCGCTGATCGCGGTGCGCGGACTGCACCGGTTCGCCGCCGCCGAGGGCCTGACCGACACCGACCCGGCCCGGTCGGTGAAACCGCCCACCCCGGCCCGGCGGCTGCCCAAGAGCCTGTCGGTCGACGAGGTGCTGGCCCTGCTCGAGGGGGCCGGCGGCGACTCCGCCGCCGACGGGCCGCTGGCGCTGCGCAACCGGGCACTGCTGGAGTTGCTGTACTCCACCGGCGCCCGCATCTCCGAGGCCGTCGGCCTGGACCTCGACGACATCGACACCCGGGCCCGCTCGGCGCTGCTGCGCGGCAAGGGCGGCAAGCAGCGGCTGGTGCCGGTGGGCCGGCCCGCGGTGGCCGCGCTGGAGGCCTACCTGGTGCGCGGCCGGCCCGAGCTCGTGCGCCACGGCCGCGGCACCCCCGCGGTGTTCCTCAACGCCCGCGGCGGGCGGCTGTCCCGGCAGAGCGCCTGGCAGGTGCTGCAGGACGCCGCCGAGCGGGCCGGCATCACCGCCGGGGTGTCCCCGCACACGCTGCGGCACTCCTTCGCCACCCACCTGCTCGAGGGCGGCGCGGACGTGCGGGTGGTGCAGGAACTGCTCGGCCACGCCTCGGTGACCACCACGCAGATCTACACCATGGTCACCGTGCACGCCCTGCGCGAGGTGTGGGCCGGGGCCCACCCCCGGGCCAACTAGGTCGATCCGGCGGTGTCACCAGCGGGTCTGCAGACCCGGGCGGTCCGGCACCGTTAGACTTTCGGCGATGTTCGCCATGGGGATCGGCCGCCTGACCGGCGTGGTGTCGGCATGACCGGCGACACGGGCGCCACCGGCGTCCCCGTCGGGCTCACCGGGCGTCCGCCCCGGCCGGTGCCCGAGCCGGCGCCGAAGACCTCGCACGGCCCGGCCAAGGTCATCGCGATGTGCAACCAGAAGGGCGGCGTCGGCAAGACCACTTCGACGATCAACCTCGGTGCCAGCCTGGCCGAGTACGGCCGCCGGGTGCTGCTGGTCGACCTCGACCCGCAGGGCGCGCTGTCGGCCGGGCTGGGCGTGCCGCACTACGAGCTGGACAACACCGTCTACAACCTGCTCGTCGAGCCCCGGGTGTCGATCGAGGACGTGCTCATCTCCACCCGGGTCAAGGACCTCGACCTGGTGCCCAGCAACATCGACCTGTCCGCCGCGGAGATCCAGCTGGTCGCCGAGGTGGGCCGGGAGCAGGCGCTGGCCCGCGCCCTCTACCCGGTGCTGGACCGCTACGACTACGTGCTCATCGACTGCCAGCCGTCGCTGGGCCTGCTCACCGTCAACGGGCTGGCCTGCGCGGACGCCGTCATCATCCCCACCGAGTGCGAGTACTTCTCGCTGCGCGGGCTGGCGCTGCTGACCGACACCGTCGACAAGGTGCGCGACCGGCTCAACCCGAAGCTGCACATCTGCGGCATCCTGGTGACCCGCTACGACCCGCGCACCGTCAACGCCCGCGAGGTGATGGCCCGGGTCGTCGAACGGTTCGGCGACCTGGTGTTCGACACCGTCATCACCCGCACCGTGCGGTTCCCCGAGACCAGCGTGGCCGGCGAGCCGATCACCACCTGGGCGCCGAAATCGTCCGGGGCGGAGGCGTACCGGGCACTGGCCCGCGAGGTCATCCACCGAGTGGGCGCGTGAGTGAGTTCACCACCCGGTTCCAGGTCCGGCTGAGCAACTTCGAGGGGCCGTTCGATCTGCTGCTGCAGCTGATCTACGCGCACCGGCTCGATGTCACCGAGGTGGCGCTGCACCAGGTCACCGACGAGTTCATCGCCTACACCCGCGAGATCGGCCCGCAGCTGTCGCTGGACGAGACCACCGCCTTCCTGGTGGTGGCCGCCACCCTGCTCGACCTCAAGGCCGCCCGGCTGCTGCCGCGCGGCGAGGTCACCGACGAGGAGGACCTCGAGCTGCTCGAGGTGCGCGACCTGCTGTTCGCCCGGCTGCTGCAGTACCGGGCCTTCAAGCACGTCGCCGAGATGTTCGCCGAACTCGAGGCCGCCGCACTACGCAGCTACCCGCGGGCGGTGTCGCTGGAGGAGCGCTACGCCAACCTGCTGCCCGAGGTCGACCTCGGCGTGGACGCGCGCGGCTTCGCCGAGATCGCCGCCGCGGCGTTCCGGCCCCGGCCGGTGCCCACCGTGCGCACCGACCATCTGCACGCCCCGAAGGTGTCGGTGCCCGAGCAGGCCCGCAAGCTGATGGCGATCCTGGAGCGGCGCGGGGTGGGGCAGTGGGCCACCTTCGGCGAGCTGGTGGCCGACTGCACCAGCGGCATCGAGATCGTCGGGCGGTTCCTGGCGCTGCTCGAACTGTTCCGGGCGCGGGCGGTAGCATTCGAACAACCAGAACCGCTCGGTGTGCTCCAGGTTTCGTGGACCGGGGAACGCCCCACCAGCGAACACCTGGCGACGGCGGAGAATGGCGACTATGACTGACGACCGATCCGATGCCGACACCGGCATCGGTGTCGAACCCGACGGTGCCGAACCCGGCGCCACCGGTGTGCCCTCGGATCTCGCCCCGCTCGGCGACGACGAACTCACCGCCGTCCTGGAGGCCCTGCTGCTGGTGGCCGACAGCCCGGTCGGGGTCGACACCCTGGCCGAGGTCACCGAGCAGCCCGCGGCGCGGGTGGAGACGCTGCTGCGCCGGCTGGCCGAGCAGTTCACCGCACGGGCCAGTGGCATCGACCTGCGCGAGGCCGGCGGCGGCTGGCGGATGTACACCCGGGCCCGCTACGCGCCGTACGTGGAGCGACTGCTGCTCGACGGCTCCCGCTCCAAACTGACCCGCGCCGCCCTGGAGACGCTGGCCGTCATCGCCTACCGCCAGCCGGTCACCCGGGCCCGGGTGAGCGCGGTGCGCGGCGTCAACGTCGACGGCGTGATGCGCACCCTGGTCGCCCGCGGGCTGATCACCGAGGCCGGCACCGACCCGGAGACCGGGGCGACCACGTTCGCCACCACCGACCTGTTCCTGGAGCGGCTGGGGCTGAACTCGCTGGACGAACTGCCCGATATCGCGCCCCTGCTGCCGGATGTGGATGTGATCGACGACCTGAGTGAAAACCTCGATGAGGAACCGCGTTTCGCAAAACTCCGGGCGTCGCGGCAAGACGCCGAACAACCCCAGACCATCGACGTGGACCAGGACTGAGATGACCGCTTCCGAAGGGGTGCGCCTGCAGAAGGTGCTGTCGCAGGCCGGCGTGGCGTCGCGCCGGCAGGCCGAACAGTTGATCCTGCAGGGCCGGGTCGAGGTCGACGGCGAGGTGGTGCGCGAGCTCGGCACCCGCGTCGACCCGGACACCGCCGTGATCCACGTCGACGGCACCCGGGTGGTGCTCGACGACACGCTGATCTACCTGGCCATCAACAAGCCGCGCGGCATGCTGTCGACGATGAGCGACGAGCGCGGCCGGCCCTGCGTCGGCGACCTGGTCGAGCACCGGGTGCGCGGCAACAAGAAGCTCTTTCACGTCGGCCGGCTCGACGCCGACACCGAGGGCCTGATGATCCTGACCAACGACGGCGAACTCGGCCACCGGCTCATGCACCCGTCCTACGAGGTGCCCAAGACCTACGTCGCCACCGTGCTCGGTAAGGTGCCCCGCGGGCTGGGCAGACAGCTGCGCGAGGGCATCGAACTCGACGACGGGCCGGCCCGGGTCGACGACTTCGCGGTGGTCGACGCCATGCCCGGCAAGTCGATGGTGCGGATCACCCTGCACGAGGGCCGCAACCGCATCGTGCGGCGGATGATGGCCAAGGTCGGCCACCCCGTGCAGGAGCTGGTGCGCACCCACATCGGGACGGTCGCGCTCGGCGAGCAACGGCCGGGCAGCATCCGCGCCCTCAACCGCAAGGAGATCGGCGAACTGTACAAGGCGGTGGGTTTGTGACACGGGCACTGGTGATCGCCGTCGACGGCCCGGCGGGCACCGGAAAGTCAACGGTCTCAAGGGGGCTGGCGCGCTCCCTGGGGGCTCGCTACCTGGACACCGGGGCGATGTACCGCATCGTCACGCTGGCGGTGCTGCGCGCCGGGGTCGACCCGGCCGATGCCGACGCCGTCGCCGCGGTCGCCGAACAGGCCCGGGTCTCGGTGGGCTACGACCCCGACGAGGACCACTTCTACCTGGCCGGCGAGGAGGTCTCCGACGAGATCCGCGGCCCCGAGGTCACCCGCGCGGTCTCGGCCGTCTCGGCGGTGCCCGCGGTGCGGGAGCGGCTGGTGGCGCTGCAACGCGAGCTGGCCGCCGGACCGGGCAGCGTCGTGGTGGAGGGCCGCGACATCGGCACCGTGGTGCTGCCCGACGCGGATCTGAAGATCTTCCTGACCGCGTCCGCGGAGGAACGGGCCCGCCGGCGCAACGCCGAGAACGTCGCCAAGGGCCTGCCGGACGACTACGCCGGCGTGCTGGCCGACGTGCAGCGCCGTGACCACCTCGACTCCACCCGCGCGACGTCGCCGCTGCGCGCCGCCGACGACGCCGTGGTGGTCGACACCAGCGACATGACCAGGGACGAGGTGCTGGCCCGGCTGCTGGAGCTGGTCGCCGAGCGCGCCGCCGAACGTGAGGAGGTGCGGTGAACGGCGACGAGATCGGGGCCGAGGCGATCCCGGGCGACGGCACCTGGGTCGACGAGAACGACTGGCGGATCGGCGGGGACATCCCGGGCGAGTTCGCCGAGGCGGTGCAGGAGGCCGCGGCCGCGCTGCCGGTGGTGGCCGTGGTGGGCCGCCCCAACGTCGGCAAGTCCACCCTGGTCAACCGGATCCTGGGCCGCCGCGAGGCGGTGGTGCAGGACGTGCCCGGGGTGACCCGCGACCGGGTCTCCTACGAGGCGCTGTGGGGCACCCGCCGGTTCGTCGTGCAGGACACCGGCGGCTGGGAGCCCGACGCCAAGGGGCTGCAGCAGCTCGTCGCCGACCAGGCGCTGGTCGCCATGCGCACCGCCGACGCGATCGTCCTGGTCGTCGACGCCACCGTCGGCGCCACCGCCGCCGACGAGGCCGCCGCCAGGATGCTGCGCCGGTCCGGCAAGCCGGTGTTCCTGGCCGCCAACAAGGTCGACAACGAGCTGCTCGAGGCCGACGCCGCCGCGCTGTGGTCGCTCGGGGTGGGCGAGCCGCTGCCGATCAGCGCCATGCACGGCCGCGGGGTGGCCGAGCTGCTCGACCGGGTGCTCGAGGTGCTGCCGGAGACCTCCCAGGTCGGCGCCGGCGGCACCGGTCCGCGCCGGGTGGCGCTGGTCGGCAAGCCCAACGTCGGCAAGAGCTCGCTGCTGAACAGGTTGGCCGGCGACCAGGTGTCGGTGGTGCACGACGCCGCCGGCACCACCGTCGACCCGGTCGACTCGCTCATCGAGCTCGGCGGCAAGACCTGGCGGTTCGTCGACACCGCCGGGTTGCGCCGCAAGGTCAACCAGGCCCGCGGCCACGAGTTCTACGCCTCGGTGCGCACCCACGGCGCCATCGACGCCGCCGAGGTGGTGATCGTGCTCATCGACGCCTCGCAGCCGATCAGCGAGCAGGATCTGCGGGTCATCTCGATGGTCATCGAGGCCGGCCGCGCACTGGTGCTGGCGTTCAACAAGTGGGACCTCGTCGACGAGGACCGCCGCTACGACCTGGAACGCGAGATCGACCTGGAACTGGTGCAGGTGCGCTGGGCGCCGCGGGTCAACATCTCGGCCGCCACCGGCCGGGCGGTGCAGAAGCTCGTGCCCGCCCTGGAGAAGTCGCTGGCGTCCTGGGAGACCCGGGTGCCCACCAGCCAGCTCAACAACTTCATCCGCGAGGTCGTGGCCGCGACGCCGCCGCCGGTGCGCGGCGGGCGGCAGCCCAAGATCCTGTTCGCCACCCAGGCCGCCATCCGGCCGCCCACCTTCGTGCTGTTCACCACCGGCTTCCTGGAGGCCGGCTACCGGCGGTTCCTGGAGCGGCGGCTGCGCGAGCAGTTCGGGTTCGAGGGCAGCCCGGTCCGGATCAACGTGCGGGTGCGGGAGAAGCGTTCGCGCACCCGGTAATCCGGCGGTAGGCCGAACTCGCCGCCCGACGGCGTGGACGGGACACCGCTATCGGTGTTCGGGTGGGGGTTTGTTGTGTCGTGCGGGTGCGGTGGCCTCGGGCAGGAGTTGGTGGCTGCCGGGGTGGGTGGTGACGGTGTGGCCGGTGGGGGTGGTCCATTCGATGACCCCGTCGGGGTGCTGGTGGGACTGCCAGCCGGGGTGGAAGGTTTTCAGGCGGTGGTGGACCCGGCACAGGCAGACCAGGTTGGCCGGGTGGGTGGGCCCGGCCGGCCAGGGGACGGTGTGGTCGATGTCGCATTGGTCGGCGGGGACCTGGCAGCCGAAAAACCGACACGTGAGGTCGCGGGCGCGGATGTAGGCGGCCAGCGCCGCGGAGGGCCGGTAGTGCGGTTCGGGGTCGGGGCCGGGCGGTTTGAGGGGTTTGACCTTCGCCCCGGCGTCGATGAGTTCGGCGATCACCGCCGCCGGTAGCACGTGCCCACCCATCAGCACCGCCACCGGTTGCGGGGCCGGCGGGCAGTTCCCGGGCGGGCAGTTCCCGGCTGCGGCCGGTTGCACCTCGGCAGTTTCGGGGCAGTCGGCTGATTCCCCGCTGGAGACGGGCCCGTCGGCGGTGTGGTCGACCCCGGTGCCTGACGGCTCGGTGGCCGATGCATCGGGGCCGGGGCCGCTGTCGCCGATCGCGCCGCCGTCGTCGGGGGTGCCGGCCCAATTGTCGGTGGCGGGGCAGGGGCCGTGGAGCTGCCGGTCGCGCGGGGTGGTGAGGGTGGCCGGGTCGGTGACGACGGTGATGGTGACCTCGCGGCGGCGGGCGGCCGGGTCGGTCTTGGCCGGACACGCCGGGTCGTCGCAGGCGCAGGCCAGGGCGTCGTGGCCGGCCAGCACCGCTCCCAACGCATCTGCCAGCCGTTGATCGATGGTGCGGGGATCCTGCTCGCACACACTCTGGGCCAGGGTCTGGGTGCGCTGCTGCAACGCCTGCGCGTCATGGGCGTACAGCCGGGCGTACACCGACGCCAGGCCCGAGCCGTCACGGAAGTAGCTGACATGCACAAACCGGTCACGGCGCCGCTGTCGGGCCCGCTCGCCGGCCTGCGGATCGCACGCAGCGATCACCGCCCCGATCCGGCGCTTCAACTGCGGGGCCGACAACGCCCCGAACCGGGTGGCTTTGGCCGCCAGCTCGGCGTCGATCACCGCCACCGTCTCGGCGTCCTCGATCTCGCGGGTTTCCCAGCAGACCGCCGCGGCGACCTCGAAGGGGATCCGCCCCGCCGCCAACAGCCCGGCCACCTGCGGTAACCGCTCGCGCAGTGCCAGCCCGATGTGCATCCAGCGCGCCGCACCGCGGCGACCGGCCCGCAGCAGCGGCCCGATCTCGGCGGTGGTGTCCCGCCAGGCGTCGGTCTCCCAGCGCGGTTTGGGCACATCCAGCCTGCCCACCCGCCGCCGTGTCCACTCGCCGACCACCGTCGCCAGATTCGACGACGCCCGCGCGATCACCCACTCCCACCACTCGGTGTGCGCGGCCAACTCCGCCCGGCTCATCGAGCCCGGGGCCGGCAGCTCAAACACCGATTTATCGAACATGTGTTCGATGCTAGATCCGGCCACCGACAAACCGGGGCGGAACGCCGGTGACGTGGTATCGCCCACCCGCACATCCCCTTCCGGGGAACTGCACCTAGGGTTAGCCGAGTGCCCGTCCTCGACATGGTTCTCATCGCCCTGGCCGGGGTGGGGGCCGGGGCCATCAACGCCGTCGTCGGCTCCGGCACGCTGATCACCTTCCCGACCCTGGTCGCGCTCGGCTTCCCGCCGGTCACCGCGACGATGTCCAATGCCATCGGCCTGGTCGCCGGCGGGGTGTCCGGCACCTGGGGCTACCGGCGCGAGCTGGCCGGCCAGTGGCACCGGCTGCGGTGGCAGGTGCCGGCCTCGCTGACCGGCGCCGCGCTCGGCGCCTGGCTGCTGCTGCACCTGCCCGAGCGGGTGTTCGCGCAGGTCGTCCCGGTGCTGCTGGCGCTGGCCCTGGTGCTGGTGGTGATCGGGCCGCGAATCCAGGCCTGGGCCCGGCAGCGTGCCGAGGCGGCCGGACGGGAGGCCGACCACGTCTCGACCGGCCGGATGGCCGCGCTCGTCGCGGTCACCTTCGCCATCGGCGTCTACGGCGGCTACTTCACCGCCGCACAGGGCATCCTGCTGCTGGCCGGGATGGCGGTGCTGCTGCCGGAGTCGATGCAGCGGATGAACGCCGCCAAGAACCTGCTGTCGCTGATCGTCAACGTCGTCGCCGCGCTCGGGTTCGCCCTGGTGGCCTTCGACCGGATCAGCTGGGCCGCGGCCGGGCTGATCGCGGTGGGCTCGCTGGTCGGCGGGTGGCTGGGCGCCCACTACGGGCGGCGGTTGTCGCCCAACGCGCTGCGCGCGGTGATCGTCGTGGTCGGCCTGATCGGGCTGTACCGGCTGCTGCACGTCTGACCGGGGCGGGTGACGCGCCGGGGGACCGGATTTCAGTCCGCGCGCGGTCCTCGGGTAAACTGCTCACCGCTGGCGGGTTCACCGGCAGCGGCGGGCTGTGGCGCAGCTTGGTAGCGCACTTGACTGGGGGTCAAGTGGTCGCAGGTTCAAATCCTGTCAGCCCGACAGCATGAGAGGCGGTTCCGGGAGATCCCGGGGCCGCTTTTTGTTTCCCTGTGATCGCCTCGCGTAGGTTCTCGGTGAGACCACGCAACATCCAACGAAGGCCGTCATGACCCAGGACCAGAACACCGACGTTCCACCGGATCATCTGTCCATCGACCCGCGCAGCCCGTTCTACGACGAGGCGGCACTGCTGCGCGGTGTGGGCATCCGCTTCAACGGCGCCGAGCGGACCAATGTGCACGAGTACGACGTCACCGAGGGCTGGATCCGCGTCGAGCTGCCGGCCAAGGACCGCCGCGGCAACCCGATGGTGGTCAAACTGAACGGCACGGTGGAGCCCTACTTCCGGGACGCCCGGTAACCGACGCGCGGGAGCACCCCGTCACCCGCCCAGCGGCCAGCCCACCGTGAAGCCGTGCCGCAGCACCAGATCGGTGAGCAGGTCGGCGTGCTCGGCCAGTCGCCAGTGCCGGATCCGGAACGCGGCGTCGCCGAAGAACGCGTAGTTGACCGACCGCTGCGGGGTGGTGCGGGAGCGGTAGACGATCGCATCCAGGTCGGGCCACCAGCGCCGGGCCGCGTCGGCCAGCCGCTGGCAGGTCTGCCACACCGCGTCGTGCTGGCCGGTGCTGATCTGGTCGTCGACGTCGAGCGCGTCGAGGTTGTGCTCGCTGCGCAGGTCCAGCACCCGGATCGGCCGGCGCGCCACCAGTTCGACGAGGTGGTGGCCGGCGTGGTCGGCGGGGATCATCAGCCCGGTCGCCCGGTAGCGTTCCCGGAACGCGCCTGCCGGCTCCGCCCCGGCGTAGCGGGTGCGGAACGCCCCCGATGCCGGGTCGAACCGGTAGCGCGGCTGCGGGAACCCGCCCCAGTCCCACGTGCCGGGCGGCTCGGCCTCGATGCGCCACAGCACCGTGCCCGCGCGCAGCGTGCGGCTGCGCAGCCCGCGGGGCCGGTCGTCGGGCAGCGGGCGGCGGTAGCCGCCGAGCAGCTCAGGCACCGAGCGCGGTCAGGGCCCGCCGGGCCGCCGGCGCGGTCTCCGGCCGGTCGAGTGCCTCGGCGACAGACAGGCCGTCCAGGTCGTCGCGGGACAGCCGCATGATGCGGTCGGCGGCCACGGCGTCGGCGGTGAACCGGGTCAGCAGTTCGAGGATGCGCGGCAGCTCCGGGCGCAGGCCGGTGTCGTCGAACTGCCAGGCCGGAAACCAGGTCTGGTTGCCCACGGTCGCCCCGAGCAGCCGCCCCCGGCTGCGCAGCCGGTGCACCGCCTGCGGGGTGGCGTAGCCGAGCCGGGCCTGCACCTGCGCGGTGGACAGCGCCCCGGCGATGAACTCCTGCACCGCCGCGGCCCGGCGCTGTTCGTTGAGCGCGTGCGCGACCGAGCGGCGCAGTGCGCCGTGCGGCTCGGTGGGCGCCTCGAGCAGCTCGCCGAGCACGTCGGCGAACCGGGCGTCGCGGCGCACCCGGGCCTCGATGTCGCGGACCAGCGTGGCAACGGCGCGGGTCATGCCTCCAGGGTACCCCGCCGTTCCGGTGATTGAAACAATTGAAACAGGCAGGACGTTACGGCTGGTCCACGCCGGCCAGGTCGCGCAGCGGGTGGGCCAGCGTCCACGGATCGGCGACCTGGTCGTCGATCAGCCAGCGACCCAGCGCGTACGGCTTCCACCGCACCGCGTCGTGCAGGGTGTGGGTACGGGCATCGCGCCAGTAGCGGTCCAGGCCCAGCGCCGGCCGCGTCGCGCTGGACCCGCCGATGTCGAACAGCGTCGAGGTCACCTCCAGGGCGGCCCGCGCGCCCACCACCTTGGCCTGCAGCACCTGGTAGAACACCTCCAGCACCGCGGTCAGCGGGGAGACGTCGGTCAACCGCGCCAGGCCGCGCGCGGCGGTCTCCACCGCGCAGCGTGCCGTCCACGTGGTGATGTTCAGCTCACCGAGGGTGGCCACCCCGAGCGGGTCGTGGCGGAACTCCCGCCCCGGTGCGCCCCGGCCGGCGTGCACCACCCGCGCGAGTGAAACCGCCTCGCGCAGCGCGCCTTCGGCCAGGCCCACGTCGATCGCCGCGTGCACGATGTGGTTCAGCGCCGAATGCCGGTAGACCGCGCGCGGATCGTGCAGCGCGGGCAGCACCTGCAACGGGTCGACGACGACGTCGTGGAACTCCACGCTGCCCGAGCCGGTGGTGCGCTGCCCGATGGCGTCCCAGTCGTCGTTGACGACCAGCCCCGGGGTTTTTCTGGGCAGCACCAGATCCCGCGATACCCCTCGTTCGTCGCGGGCCTTGACCGACACCAGGTCGGCCAGGATCGCCCCGGTCGCGTACACCTTGCGCCCGGTCAGCCGCAGCGTGCCGTCGGCGTCGCGGCGCAGCGTGGTCTCCGCCTGACCGGGCGGGCGGTCGCCGGGCTCGGCGGTGGCGTTGCCGAGGAACGCACCCGACCCGACGGCGGCGAGCACCTGGTTGCGCTGCGGCGAATCCGGCAGCAGGCGCAGCCGTTCGATCGTGCTGAAGTGGTTCTGCGGGATCTGCCCGAGGCTGCCGTCGGCGGCCGCGAGCGTCAGGATGGCGGCGACGAGCACCTCCTGGTCGAAACCGAGCCCGCCGAACTGCTGCGGAGTGGTCAGCGCCCAGAACCTGATGTCGCGCAACCGTTCCACCCCGTCGACGGGGTAGCGCCGCTGCCGGTCGCGTTCGGTTGCCCCGGAGGCGATCTCGGAGGCCACGCCGGCCAGCTGGTCCAGGAAGCGGTCCGGGGTGACCGGCCGGGTGCGGGTCTGAGGAGTCGTCATGGTCATTTCTCCGCCGGTTGTGGGGCCTGGGCCTGCTGGACGTCGTTGTAGCGGGGGTCGTATTCGATGGCCACGTCGACGGGCTTCTTGATCGCTCCGGCGCGGGCCAGTTCGTCGGCCACCGCCTGTTCCTCGGCGACCAGCGCCTCGTCGAGCCTGCGGAACGGGCCGCTGCGGGTGTGGTACTCGAATGCCGCACGGTGCTCGTCGAGTTTGAGGGTGCGCTGCAGCGTCTGCCGCACCTGGTCGGGGTGGTCGGCGTACCACTGCCAGAACCGGGCCAGGCGGCCGAAGAAGTCGCGCAGCGCGGCGTCCTTGTCCGGGTCGGCCAGCACGTCGGTGCGGGCGGTCCAGACGTTCAGCGCGGGGATCCCGGTGTCGCGGTCGGTGAGCAGGATCCTGGCCTGGCCACTGGCCAGCGCGGACAGGATCGGGCCGTGGCTGCCGGAGTACACCTGCACCTGCCCGGAGTTGAACGCCGCCGCCGAGGCGTTGCCGTCGTTGAACTTCACCGGCTCGATGTCGGCCTCGGTCAACCCCGCCCGGGCCAGCGACACCAGGTACTGGGCGTGGTTGTAGCCGCCGAAGTTGTAGCCCCAGCTGCGGCCGCGCAGATCGGCCAGGGACTCGATCCCGGAGTCGGTGCGCACCGCGGTGACCAGCGGCGGGTAGCGCGGATCGTAGTCGTTGCGCCAGCCGGCGATGATCTTCAGCGGGACGGTCTGCTCGGTCCACTCCCGGTCGGCGTTGGCCTGTTCGATGGTCAGTGAGGTGTCGCCCATGTGCCCGACGTCGATGGTGCGGCCGTACAGCGCGGTGAGGTTGGCGGCCGGGCCGGCCAGGATCGCCCATTCGACGGTGTAGGGGGCGTCGTCGAGCACCCCGGACTCGCCGATCAGGGTCGGGATCCCGTTGTCCTGGTAGGCGATGACGAGTTTGGTGCCCGAGGTGTCGTCCGAACCGCAGGAGGTCAGCAGTCCGGCCAGCAGCGGCAGGGCCACCAGCAGCGCGAGAATCCGTTTCATGGTTGGTCTTTCAGTTGTCGAGGGCGGCGAGAACACGGCGTTTGACGGCGTTGAACGCCGGTGAGGTGACGTCGCGGGGGCGGGGCAGTTCGACCGGGAGGTCCGCCTGCACCAGACCGTTGCCGAGCACGACGATCCGGTCGGCCAGCAGCACGGCCTCCTCGATGTCGTGGGTGACCAGCAACACCCCGACCCGGTGCTCCTGCCACAGGGTGGTCACCAGCTCCTGGGCGGTGCGGCGGGTGAACGCGTCGAGCGCGCCGAACGGTTCGTCGAGCAGCAGCAGGTCCGGGGAGCGGAACAGCGCCCGGGCCAGCCCCACCCGTTGCGCCTCGCCGCCGGAGAGACTCTTGGGCCAGGCGTGCGCCTTGTCGGCCAGCCCCACCTCGCCCAGTGCCGCGAGGGCGCGGTCGTAGCCGTCGCGGTCGCGCCCGGCCGACAGCACCACGTTCCGCCAGACACGTTGGGCCTGAATGAGTCTGGGTTCCTGGAAGACCACCGAGGTGCGGGCGGCGATGCGTGCCCGCCCCGAGGTGGCGTCCTCCAGACCGGCCAGGATGCGCAGCAGGGTCGTCTTGCCGGTGCCGGAACGGCCCAGCAGGGCGACGAATTCGCCGCGGCGGACGGTGAGGCTGAAGTCGTCCAGGATGACCTGGTCGCCGTAGCGCTTGGACAGACCGTCGAGTTCGATGACGTCAGTTGCCGTCATGGGTGGCCCTCCAGGGCAGGGCGTAGCGTTCGACGAGCCGCATCACCACGTCGACGGCGACGCCGAGCAGGGCGTACACCAGGATGCCGGCGATGATGATGTCGGTGCGCTGGAACTGGTTGGCGGTGTTGAGGATGTAGCCGATGCCGGAGGTGGTGTTGATCTGCTCGGCGGCCACCAGCGCCAGCAGCGCGGTGCCCGCGGCGTACCGCCAGCCGACCAGGATGCCGGGCATCGCCAGCGGCACCACGATGAGCCGGATCGCCTCCACCCGGCGCAGTTCGAAGGTGTCGGCGACCTCGATCAGCTTGCGGTCGATGCTCCGGATGGCGTGGTAGGTGTTGAGGTACACCGGGAAGATCGACGCCCCGACGATGAGCGCCACCTTGGATGTCTCGCCGATGCCGAACCACACCACGAACAGCGGCACCATCGCGATGAACGGAATGGTGCGCAGCATCTGCAGCGGCGCGTCGTAGACCCGTTCGGCGACCGACCACAGGCCCGCGGCGATGCCGAGCAGCAGCCCGGCGGTGCCGCCGATCGCCAGCCCCAGTCCGGCCCGCTGCAGCGAGATCGGCAGGGCGGCTTGCAGATCCCCGGCGGCCCACAGCTCCCGGTAGGCCTCGAGGATGGCCAGCGGCCCGGGCAGTACGTTGGGGCTGAGCCAGCCCAGGCCGGCGACGAGCTGCCAGACCACCAGCAGCGCGACCGGCACCAGCAACCGCACCCCGGCGGTGCCCAGCCGGCCGGCCCGGCGGCGTCCGGTGGCCGACCGCGCCGGGTGGTACTCGCGGGTGACCAGCGGCAGCGGCGGTGCGGCCGTACCGGCCGGGCGGATCTGGACCTCGGTCATCGCCGTTCGATCGCGTCGAAGTCGAAGAACGGGTCGCCGGCGCTCTCCCGCAGCAGCGACAGCTCCCACTCGAAGTAGGCGGCGTACCAGGCGTCGCGCTCCGGGCCGAAGTCCGGCGGGCCGACCCGGTCGACGATCTCGCCGGCGTACCGCGGCTGCTCGTCGGTGAGTTCGCCGGCGGCGCCGATGCCCCCGGCCAGCACGCGGGTGCCGGGCAGCCCGGCGGCGATGTGCTCGGCGCGGAAGTCGTCGTCGCCGACGAGCACCACCGGCCGGGCCCCGGCCTCGGCGAGCAGCTCGTCGAGGTGTTCGCGGCGGGCGTGCACCGAGCCCGGAATGTGCGCCGCCGCATAGGCATCCGACGGTCGCAGGTCGACGATCGAGACCGCGTCGTCGGCACGCCACCGGGCCAGCTCCGGCCAGTCCAGCGTCGCCACCCGCGGCACCGGCACGTCGGTCGGCGTCGGCCGCGCCACGTCGCGGTCGGGGTGCCAGGCCAGCACCGACAGCGGGCCGTCGTGCAGGAACCGCAGCCACTGGGCGGTGTTGGCGGCCCGGACGAAGTCCGGGGTGTCGACGAGCACCACGTGTGCGCCGCGCACCGCGATGTACTCGTCGGTGGCCTGCACGAGCTGCCCGCCCGGGGCGGACACCGCCGCGGCGTAGTGGCCGTCGCGGAACTCCTCGGGGGTGCGGACGTCGAACAGGTAGACGGTTCCGGGCCCGTCGGCCAGCAGCCGGGCCGCGGTGGCGGTGTCGACGGTCGCCGCGCCGGCCCGGTCCAGCGTGGTGACCGCCCACTCGGCCAGGCGCGCGTCCACGCGCTCGGGCCGGGGCGCGGCCGGGCCGTCGCCGAAGGCCAGCGGCCGCCCGGACTGCTGCCAGGCCGGGGTGCCGTTGCGCAGCGAGAACACCGGGTTGGCGATGCCGGTGTTGATCAACGACTGGGCGGCCACGATGCCGCGGGTGCGGCCGGCGCAGTTGATCACCACCCGGGTGTCCGGATTCGTGACGAGTTCGCCTGCGCGGTAGACGAGTTCGGCTCCGCCCTCGGAGTTGTAGGCCTCCGGGATGTGGTGGTGGCGGTACTCGGCGGCCGGACGGCTGTCGAGCAGCACCACGTCGATGCCCTCGGCCCGCCAGGCCGCCACGGTGTCGGGGTCGACGGTGGGGGTGTGGTAGCGGTGCTCGATCCACTCGCCGAGCGTCTTGCTGCGCACGTTGGTGCCGGTGTAGATGCGCCCACCGGCGCTTTTCCAGCCGTCGATGCCGTTGTCGAGCACGGCGACGTCGGTGTAGCCGAGCCGGTTCAGCAGTGCCGCACCGCGTTCGTCGACCTCGGGGCTGCCGGCCAGCACCACCGGGGTGGCGCGGTCGGGGACCAGCCGGCCGATGCGTTGTTCGAGGTCGTGGTAGGGCAGACCGGCGCTGACGGCGATGTGGCCGCGGCTGCGTTCCAGCGGGCTGCGCAGGTCGAGAATGGCCAGCTCGGCGCCGGGTTCGGCCAACCGGTCCAGCAGTTCACGGCCGGTGATGCGACGTGTCCCGGTGAATTGCGGTGTCATGGAAGTCCTCATCGGTGGAAGGGATTTCGTCTCCACCCTGGCCGACGGGACGGGACCGGGGCGATGGTTGCGGTCAGCGCGATTCGAATTGCATAGGGCCACTTACGTTCTTCTGGGCGCGCGGCCGCCGAGATCGACGTTCGGGCGCGTTCTTCTCGCACTTTTCCGCCGAAAGGCACATTTCGGTGCACCGGGGGTGGTCGGGGAGGGGGCATGCTGGGGGCATGCGCGTGGACACCGGAGGACGGGACCTGGCCGTCGACGTCGCCCGACTGGGCGCCCTGCTGGTGGTGGTGTTCGGCCACTGCGCACTGCTGCTGGCCACCATCGACGACGGCACGGTGCGCATCGGCAACCTGCTGGGCGAGGTGCCCGAACTGCGTCCGGTGACCTGGCTGGTGCAGGTGATGCCGCTGTTCTTCTTCGCCGGCGGTGCGGCCGGGGCCTACGGCTACCACGGCACGCCGTGGGGAACCTGGCTGTTCACCCGGGCGCAGCGGCTGTGCCGGCCGGTGTTCTGGTACCTCGCCTTCTGGGCCGTGGTGCTGCTCGCGGTGCGCGCCACCATGGGGCCGGTCTCCGAGTCGCGGCTGGGCGGGGAGGCGGTGGCGCTGCTGTGGTTCCTCGGCGTGTACCTGATCACCCTGGCCTTCGTGCCCGCGCTGGTGCGGCTGGACAGCACCCGCGCGGTGCTCGGCCTGCTCGTGGCGCTGCTCGCCGCGGCGGGACTGGTGGACGCGGTGCGGATCGTCACCGGCGGTGCCGGCTGGGGTGTGCCGAACTTCCTGTTCGTCTGGCTGGTGCCGGTGCTGATCGGCGTCGGCTACGCCCGGGCGCTGTTGCGACCCGGACCCGCCGCGGCGATCGCGGCGGCCGCCTTCGCCGCCGCGGTGGCCCTGGCCACCACCGACCGCTACGAGGTGGCCCTGGTGGTCACCGGCGTGGAGGAGTTCTCCAACGTCTCCCCGCCGTCGCTGCTGCTGGCGCTGCACGCCACCTGGGTGTCCTGCGCGTTCGTCGTGGTCGCCGCCCCGGTCGGCCGGTGGGCCCGCCGGCCCCGGGTGCTGCGGCCGCTGATCGCCGGCAACCGGGGTGCGATGACGCTGTACCTGTGGCACATCCCGGTCATCGCCGCCACCGCGGTGCTGCTGCACCTGGCCGGGCAGGACGCCTACGACGTCGACGCCCCCGGCTTCTGGGGCCGGCTGGCACTGCGGGCGGCGGTGTTCGCGGTGCTGATGACCGTCGCGTTCGTCGTGCTCGCCCCGCTGGAGCACCGTCCGCTGCCGTGGTGGGACGCGCCGGCCGGGGGCGGCGGGCCGGCGTCGGTGGCCGCCGGGGTGCTGGTCTGTGTGGCCGGCATCACCCTGGTGGTGCTGGCCAAGCACGGGCTGCGCGGCGCCGACGGCTGGACGGCGCTGGGCCTGTTCGTCGCCGCGGCGGTGGCTGCCCGGAGCTGTCGGCCGCATTCGGTAGGGTCACCGCGTGACTGAAAACGCGCAGTCTGTCGCCACCCCGCAGGTCCGCCCGCTGAAGTCGGTAAACGCCCGCCTCGCCGAGGAACTCGGCGTCGGCGAGCACCAGGTCGCCGCCGCGGTGCGGCTGCTCGACGAGGGCGCGACCGTGCCGTTCATCGCCCGCTACCGCAAGGAGGCGACCGGCAGCCTCGACGACGCCCAGCTGCGTCAGCTCGAGGAGCGGCTGCGCTACCTGCGTGAACTCGACGAGCGCCGGGAAGCGGTCATCGCCTCGATCGCCGAGCAGGGCAAGCTGACCGACGAGCTGCGCGCCGCACTGCTCGCCGCCGACACCAAGGCCCGCATCGAGGACCTCTACCTGCCCTACAAGCCCAAGCGGCGCACCAAGGCCCAGATCGCCCGGGAGGCCGGGCTGGAGCCGCTGGCCGACCGGCTGCTGGCCGACCCCACCCTGGTGCCCGAGGAGGTGGCCGCGGAGTTCGTCGGCGAACAGGTGCCCGACGCCGCCGCCGCGCTCGACGGCGCCCGCGCCATCCTCATCGAGCGGGCCGCCGAGGACGCCGAACTGGTCGGCGCGGTGCGCGAGAAGTTCTGGAACGAGGGCGTGCTGCGCACCGCGCCGTGGTCCGAGGAGGCCGCGAAAAGCCCCGCGGCACAGAAGTTCCGCGACTACTTCGAGTTCGCCGAGGCGCTCACCGACATGCCCTCGCACCGGGTGCTGGCGGTGCTGCGCGGTGAGAAGGAGCAGGCGCTGGCGCTGACCTTCGACGGCGGCGAGGACGAGGTCTACCAGGCCATGGTCGCCCGCAGCCTGGGCATCGATCTGGCCGGCACCGGCGCGGCCACCCCGTGGCTGGCCACCACCGTCCGGCTGGCCTGGCGCACCAAGCTGATGGTGTCGGCCTCGGTCGACGCCCGCATCCGGCTGCGCCAGCGTGCCGAGGAGGAAGCGGTCGCCGTCTTCGCCAAGAACCTCAAGGACCTGCTGCTGGCCGCGCCCGCCGGCGAGCGCCCCACGATGGGCCTGGACCCGGGCTACCGCACCGGGGTGAAGGTCGCCGTGGTCGACGGCACCGGCAAGGTCGTCGACACCGCCACCATCTACCCGCACCAGCCGCAGCGGCAGTGGGACCAGGCCAAGGCCGTCCTGGCCGCGCTCATCGCCCGGCACGGGGTGGAGCTGATCGCGATCGGCAACGGCACCGCCTCCCGCGAGACCGACGCGCTGGCCGCCGAGCTCATCGCCGACATCCGCGCCACCGGTGCCAAGCCGCCCACCAAGGCCGTGGTCAGCGAGGCCGGCGCGTCGGTGTACTCGGCCTCCGAGTACGCCGCCCGGGAGCTGCCCGACCTCGACGTCACGCTGCGCGGCGCGGTCTCGATCGCCCGCCGGCTGCAGGACCCGCTGGCCGAGCTGGTCAAGATCGACCCGAAGTCCATCGGCGTCGGCCAGTACCAGCACGACGTCAACCCCGGCATGCTGGCCCGCAGCCTCGACGCGGTGGTCGAGGACGCGGTGAACGCCGTCGGGGTGGACCTCAACACCGCCTCGGTGCCGCTGCTGGCCCGGGTCTCCGGGGTCACCGAGTCGCTGGCCGAGGCGATCGTCGCCCACCGCGACAAGCAGGGCCCGTTCCGCAGCCGCACCGCGCTGCTGGAGGTGCCCCGGCTGGGCCCGAAGGCGTTCGAGCAGTGCGCCGGCTTCCTGCGCATCCGCGACGGCGAGGACCCGCTGGACGCCTCCGGCGTGCACCCCGAGGCCTACCCGGTGGTGCGGCGCATCCTCGACCGGGCCGGGGTGACGCTGGCCGAGATCATCGGCGACACCCGCACGCTGCGCTCGCTGCGGCCGGAGGAGTTCGCCGACGACCGGTTCGGCGTCCCCACCGTCACCGACATCCTCGCCGAGCTGGAGAAGCCCGGCCGCGACCCGCGCCCGGAGTTCACCACCGCCACCTTCGCCGACGGGGTGGAGACCCTCGAGGACCTCAAGGTCGGCATGGTGCTCGAGGGCGTGGTCACCAACGTGGCCGCGTTCGGGGCGTTCGTCGACATCGGGGTGCACCAGGACGGACTGGTGCACGTCTCGGCGATGAGCGACCGGTTCGTCTCCGACCCGCACGAGGTGGTGCGCTCCGGCCAGGTGGTCAAGGTCAAGGTCGTCGACGTCGACGTGGAGCGCCGTCGGATCGGCCTGAGCCTGCGGCTCAACGACGACCCGGCCCAGGGCGGCAACCGCGGCAAGGGCCGCGGCGGTGGCCAGCCCCGCGACAAGGCCGAGCGGCGTAATCCACAGCGCGGCAACGGCAATCGTCGGCGCGAGCCGGACCGCCCGATGGGGGCGCTGGCGCAGGCGCTGCGTGACGCCGGCCTGGCCCGCTAGCGGACCGGACGGGCGGAACCCTCAGCGGCGCAGCTTGACCCCGCGGGTCACCGGCCGGGAGCGCACCACCTGCGGCCACCAGAACCAGCGGCCCAGCAGCGCGGCCAGCGACGGCGTCATGAACGCCCGGATCACCAGGGTGTCGAAGATCAGCCCCAGCCCGATCGTGCTGCCGATCTGCGCGGCCACGATCAGCTCGCTGGCCGCCATCGCGATCATGGTGAACGCGAACACCAGCCCCGCGGCGGTCACCACCGACCCGGAACCGCCCATGGCGCGGATGATCCCGGTGTTGATCCCGGCGGGGATCTCCTCCTTGAGCCGCGCCACCAGCAGCAGGTTGTAGTCGGCGCCGACGGCCAGCAGGATGATGACCGCCATCGCCAGCACCATGAAGTGCAGCTCGATGCCGATCAGGTGCTGCCACACCAGCACCGACAACCCGAACGACGCGCCCAGTGACAGCGCCACGGTGCCGACGATCACCAGGGCGGCGATCAGGCTGCGGGTGAGCAGCAGCATGATGATGAAGATCAGCGTCAGCGCCAGGATGCCGGCGATCACCAGGTCGTAGTTGTTGCCCTCCTGCATGTCCCGGAACGCCGAGGCGGTGCCGGCGACGTAGATCCGGGCGCCCTCCAGCGGGGTGCCCTTGATCGCCTCCTTGGCGGCCCGCTTGATGTCGTCGATGCGGGCCAGCCCCTCGGCGGTCAGCGGGTCGGTCTCGTGGGTGATGACGAACCGCACCGCCCGGCCGTCGGGGGAGATGAAACTGTCCATGCCGCGCCGGAATTCGGGATTGTCGAAGATCTCCGGCGGCAGGTAGAAGGTGTCGTCGTTCCAGGACCGGTTGAACGCCTCGGCCATCGCGGTCGCGTTCTGCTGCAGCGCCGCGGTCTGGTCCTGCAGGCTCTTCTGCGAGGCGTACATCCGCAGCATCATGTCGCGTGATGCCCGCAGCGACGCCACGGTCTCCGGCATCAGCGCCAGCATCCGCGGCATGAGGTCGTCCATCCGGCGCATGTCGCCGGAGACGTCCCGGTACTGCTCGACCATCGCGTTCATGCCGTCGATCGCGTCGAACACCGACCGCATCGACCAGCACAGCGGGATGTTGTAGCAGTGCGGCTCCCAGTGCAAGTAGTTGCGGACGGGCCGGAAGAAGTCCTCGAAATCGGCGATGTGGTCGCGCAGTTCGGTGATCCGGTCCACCATCTCGGTGGTGCTGCCCACCAGGCTGTGGGTGGCCGAGTTCATCTGCTCCATCAGCGCGATCATCCGGTTCATCGTGTCGATGGACCGGTCGGTGGCCGCGACCTGGGTGAGCATGTCGTCGATCCGCGCCTCCAGATAGGGCCGGGTCAACTCCTGGAACGCGCTGCCCATCGACAGCTGGGCCGGCAGCGTCGAGTACTCCACCGGCCGGCCCTGCGGCCGGGTGATGGCCTGCACCGCGCCGATGCCCTCCACCCGGAACACCGCCTTGGCGATCTTCTCGATCACCAGGAAGTCCGCCGAGTTGCGTAGGTCCCGGTCGGTCTCCACGACGAGCAGTTCGGGGTTCATCCGGGCCACCGAGAAGTGCCGCTCGGCCGCCGCGTAGCCCTCGTTGGCGGGCAGATCGGCGGGCAGGTAGTTGCGGTCGTTGTAGTTGGTGCGGTAGCCGGGCAGGGTGAGCAGCCCCACCAGCGACGCCGCGACGGTGGCCAACAGGATCGGGCCCGGCCAGCGCACGATCGCCGCGCCGATCCGGCGCCAGCCGCGGATGCGCATCGCCCGCCTGGGCTCCAGCAGCCCGAACCGGGAGGCGATGGTGATCACCGCCGGCCCCAGCGTCAGCGACAGCAACACCGCGGTCAGCATGCCGACCGCCAGCGGCACCCCGAGGGTGGCGAAGTAGGGCAGCCGGGTGAAGCTCAGGCAGAACGTCGCCCCGGCCACGGTCAGGCCCGAACCCAGCACCACGTGCGCGGTGCCGCGGAACATCGTGTAGTAGGCCCGTTCGCGGTCCTCGCCGCTGGTGCGGGCCTCCTGGTAGCGGCCGATCAGGAAGATCGCGTAGTCGGTGGCGGCCGCGATGACCAGCGCCACCAGCATGGTGGAGGCGAACGTGGTGAGCCCGATCAGCTCGTGGTAGCCCAGGAACGCCACCGTGCCGCGGGCCGCCAGCAGCGCCAGCAGCACGATGCCGAGCACCACCGCCACCGTCGTCGGCGACCGGTAGAAGAACAGCAGCATCACGATGATGACCGCGAACGTCGCCAGCTCGATGACCCGGATGCTGCGGTTGCCGGCGATCTGCTGGTCCGCCCCCAGCGCCGACGGCCCGGTGACATAGGCGGTCACCCCCGGCGGCGGGGTGAGCCCGCGCACCAGCTCCTGGACCGCCCTGACCGACTCGTTGGCCAGCGCCTCGCCGGCGTTGCCGGCCAGGTACACCTGCACGTAGGCGGCCTTGCCGTCGTCGCTCTCGGCGCCGGCCTCGGTCAGCGGGTCGCCCCAGAAGTCCTGAACGTGCTCGACGTGGCGGGTGTCGGCGCGCAGCCGGGCCACCATGTCGTCGTAGAACCGGTGCGCCTCGGCGCCGAGCCGCTGCTCGCCCTCGAGCACGATCATCACCGAGCTGTCGGAGCGGAACTCGCCGAACAACTCGCCGGCGCGCTTCATCGCGATCACCGACGGCGCCTCCGGCGGCGCCATCGATACCGACCGCATCTCGCCGACCACCTCGAGCGGCGGCACCGACACGTTCAGCACGGCGACCAGCGCGATCCAGCCGACGACGACGGGTACGGCGAGCCGGCGCAGCCGGCGCGGCAACTCGCTCAGCACCGCATCACCGCGACGTCGGGCACTTCGCCGGCTCTCCTTCCCTGGGCTGTATCTCGACCGTCAGTGATAGCAGAATGGCATCGGGAGCGGGGCGCTCCGTCCCGCGCGGCGTTTGACGAGTGAAGCACCCGGGTATGGCGGGTGCGGCGCCGGTCACCGCCGGCGTCCGCCGTCTCCGACACCAGTGGGGGGTTACGACGTGCGCCTGATCCGACACCTGCTGGCCGGCGCCGCCGTCGCGGCCGGTCTCGGGGTGCTGCCGGTGCCCGGTCCCGCCGCGACCGCCCAGCCGTGCCCCGATGTGGAGATCGTCTTCGCCCGTGGCACCGCCGAACCGCCCGGGCTCGGCGGGGTGGGCCAGGCCTTCGTCGACGCGGTGCGCGCCGGCGCCGCCGACCGCACGGTGGCGGCCTACCCGGTCGACTATCCGGCGTCCAGCGACTTCGCCGACCGCATCGGGTTCGCGCTGACCGTCATCGACGGCATCCGCGACGCCGCCGGCCGCATCCAGGACGTCGCGGCGCGCTGCCCGGACACCCGGATCGTGCTCGGCGGGTTCTCCCAGGGCGCGGCGGTGGCCGGCTTCACCACCGCCGACACCATCCCGGCCGGGGTGCCGCCGGAGGCGGTGCCGCCGCCGATGCCGGCCGAGGTGGCCGACCACGTCGCGGCGGTGGTGCTGTTCGGGGCGCCGTCGGTGACCTTTCTCACCCAGTTCGGTGCACCGCCGATCCGGATCGGCGCCCGCTACGCCGACAAGACCGTCGAGTTGTGCGCCCCCGGCGACACCGTGTGCGACGGGCAGCCGCCCAGCCCGAACATCGCCCACGCCCTCTATCCGGTCAACGGGATGGTCGACCAGGGCGCGGCGTACGTGCTCGACCGACTCGCGTGAGGTCTAGAGCGACACCCGGTCGTAGGCGCGCAGCTGCCCGATGAGCACGTGCAGCTGGTCGTGCGACGAGCCGAGGGTCTGCTCGATGGCGGTGAGCCGGGCCGCGTAGTGGCTGATCGGGTACTCGGCGGTGACCCCGATGCCGCCGTGCATCTGGATCGACTCCTGGGCGATGTGCCGGCCCGAGCGGCCGATCTGCAGCTTGGCCCGCGCCGCCACCACCGGGTCGAACCGGCCGTCGGCGATCGACATCGCCGCGTACAGGCTCATGCTGCGGGCCAACTCCAGCGACACGTACATGTCGGCGGCCCGCTGGGTGAGCGCCTGGAACGTCTTCAGCGGCACCCCGAACTGCTTGCGGGTGTTCAGGTACTCGGTGGTGATCCGCAGCGCCTGCTCCATCACCCCGACCGCCTCGGCGCACAGCGCCGACTGGAACCGGATCACCGTGCGCTCGATGTGCGCGGTGGCGTCGCCGCCCGCCCCGAGCGGTTCGGCCGGGGTGGCGTCGAGGTCGATCTGGGCGCCGCGGTGCCCGTCGAAGGTGCGGAACGGGGTGCGCCGGGCGGCCGCGGCGTCGACGACGAAGATCCCCGCCCCGCCGTCCGGCAGGGCGGCGGTGACGAGCAGGGTGTCGGCCGCGTCCCCGGCCGGCACCGGGTGCTTGCGCCCGGTCAGCACCCAGCCGTCGGCCGTCCGGGCCGCGGTGGTGGCCGGCGGGGCCAGCGGGTCGCGCCGGCCCGGCTCGGTGTGCGCGAAGGCCAGCAGCCGGCTGCCGGCGGCCACCTCGTCGAGCAGGGCGCGCTGGGCGTCGCTGCCCGCCTCGGCGACCAGCGCGCCCGGGATCAGCGCGGCCTGCGCGATCGGCTCGGGCGCCAGCGTGCGGCCCACCTCGGTCTGCACCAGCATGACCTCGATCGGGCCGGCCTCGGCCGGGTCGAAGCCCAGGCCGAGGATGCCGATCCCGGCCAGCTGCTCCCAGACCTGCCGGGTGAACCCGGGCTCGGCCTCGACCACCCGGTTGCGGGTCTCGATGTCGTAGGTGCGCGACAGCACCTCCCGGGTGGTGTCGCGCAGCAGTTCCTGTTCGTCGGTCAGGTTGAAGTCCATCGGAAGCTCACAATCCCAGGATGGTCGAGGCGATGATGTTGCGCTGGATCTCGTTGCTGCCGCCGTAGATCGAGGTCTTGCGCCAGTTCAGGTAGTGCGGGGCGGCGTACTGCGCCCACTCCGGGGTTACGATCGCGTCCCCGGCGCCGAACGGCAGTGCCTCGGGGCCGGCGACCTCGACGAGCAGCTCGGTCACCGCCTGCTGCAGCTGGCTGCCGCGCAGTTTGAGGATCGACGAGGCCGGGTTGGGCTTGCCCTCGGCCTCCGCGCCGGTGACCCGCAGCTGGGTCAGCTCCAGCGCGAGCAGCTCGTTCTCCAGTTCGGCGATGCGGGCGGCGAACAGCGGGTCGTCGAGCAGCGCGCCGGCGCGCTGCTTGACCTCCGCCAGCCACACCTTGGTGGTGCCCACCCGGGCGATGCCGGTGCGCTCGTTGGACAGCAGGAACTTCGCGTAGCTCCAGCCCTGGTTCTCCTCGCCGACGAGCTGGTCGGCGGGCACCCGGACGTCCTCGAAGAACACCTCGTTGACCTCGTGGCTGCCGTCGATCAGCTTGATCGGACGCAGCGTGATGCCCGGGGTGGACATCTCCACCAGGATGAACGAGATGCCGGCCTGTTTCTTCGGGGCGTTCGGGTCGGTGCGGGCCAGCACAAAGATCCAGTCGGCGTACTGGCCGAGCGTGGTCCAGGTCTTCTGGCCGTTGATGACGTAGCTGTCACCGTCGCGCACCGCGGTGGTGCGCAGCGACGCCAGGTCCGAGCCCGCCTCCGGCTCGGAGAAGCCCTGGCACCACCAGATGTCCAGGTTCGCCGTCGGCGGCAGGAAGCGCTGCTTGAGCTCCTGGGACCCGAACCGGGCGATCACCGGGCCGACCATGGTGGCGTTGAACGCCAGCGGCTCGGGCACACAGGCCTGCTGCAGCTCGTCGTGCCAGATCTGGCGCTGCACCGGCGTCCAGTCCCGGCCACCCCATTCCACCGGCCAGTTCGGTACGGCCAGGCCGTGCTGGTTGAGGATGCGCTGGGTGGTGACCACGTCGTCGGGCATCCGCAGCCGGCCCTCCCGGCACCGCTCCCGGATGTCCGCGGGGATCTGGGTGGTGAAGAACTCGCGCAACTCGGCGCGGAACGCGGCTTCGTCGTCGCTCAGGGCCAGTTTCACGGCGCACACCTCGGTTTCGGTTGGCTGGGTTCCGGCATTAGCAGTCTCGGCGATTCGGACATGTCCGTACAGGAGTACCCGATCATCCGGTTGGTTTGTGCGATTTTTGTTGACGTGTGTCGAATCAGTCCCGGGCGAACCGGCGCAGCGCCCGCCGGATCCGGGGCGAGACGTAGACCGAGACCGCCAGGTTGAACACGTCCTCGCGCAACCGGGTCAGCCGCAGCGACGCGATGCGCCACCGGCCGTCGACCCGGCGGTAGGTCTCGTGATAGTGCCCGTAGCCGCGCAGCGTGACGCCCGGGCCCAGTCGCACCACGTCCTCCAACGCCCACACCCCGGTCGCGCTGTCGGGGGAGACGACCTCGATCTCCGGGGCGTGCACCTGGTGGGCGGTGACCCGGCCGGCGCCGGCGAGGTTGCGCCGGGTGAACGCGACGAACGCGTCGGCGCCGCGGACGACCCGGCCCCCGGCCGCGGCGGTGTCGCCGACGAAGTCGTCGGTGAACAGCTCGCGCCAGGCCGCCCAGTCCTTGGCGTCCAACAGCCGACAGTAGCGCGCCTTGAGCTGCTTGATCTCCTCGATGTCGGCCAGGGTCGCGGGATCGATGCGCACCCCGGGTTACGGAGCGGGCACCGGCGGCGGGGGCGC
>NZ_CALDGS010000102.1 GCF_937941905.1 uncultured Mycolicibacterium sp.
CGCGAGCCGCTCAGTATTTCATCGCTCCGCGATCGACGGCGATCTGGCTGCCCGACAACGTCGCCGAGCCGTCCCCGGCCAGCCAGGCCACCACGTCGGCCACCTCGTCGGGAGTCATGAACTCGGCCCGCCCCTTGTCACTGTCCTTGACCACCGGCCGGTACGGCATCGGCGGGAAGCTGTGCAGGAAACCCGGGTACTTGGTGAAGATCTCGGCCATCGCCTCGGGCTCGATCATCGGGGTGTCCACCGAGTACGGGTGGATGGAGTTCACCCGGATGCCGAACTCGCCCACCTCCAGCGCCAGCGTGTTCGTCAGCGCCACCAGGGCCTGCTTGGAGGCGGCGTAGTGGCCGTTGCCCGGCGTGGCCTTCAGCCCGGCCGAGGAGCTCACGATGATGATCGACCCGCCGTTGCCGGCCTCGATCATCGCCGGCACCACCGCGCGCACGGTCTTCCAGGTGCCGTTGAGGTTGACGTCGATGACCGTGGACCACTGCTCCTCGGACATCTCGAACAGCCGGCCCCAGCTGAGCACTCCGGCGTTGGCGACCAGGATGTCGAGCCGGCCGAACTGCTCCACGCCGTCGCGCACCACCTGCTGCAGCGCCGCGAGGTCGCGGACGTCGGCCTCGCGGGCGAGCACCTTGCGGCCGGTGGCCTCCACCGCGCGCACCGTCTCGGCGAGATCCTCCGGGGTGGCCGCCGGGTAGCTGATGGTGTCCGACACCGGCCGGCACACGTCGACGGCGATGATGTCGGCGCCCTCCCGGGCCAACCGCACCGCGTGCGCCCGGCCCTGGCCGCGCGCGGCGCCGGTGATGAATGCGACTCGTCCCTCCAGGCTTGCGCCGGTAGCCGTCACCCGCTGCTCCTTTCTGCGTGCTGCCGATCAGGCTAACAGCAGAACTGGAACGTGTTACAACTCTGCCCGGATCAGAGTTCGGCGATGATCTCCCGGCGCTTGGCCTGGTATTCGTCCTCGGTGATCACCCCGGTGGCGCGCAATGTCTCGAGCTCCTGCAGCCGCTGTGCCGCCGACGGCTGCGGCGGGGTGAGCACCGCCGCGCCACCGGCGGCCCCGGCCGGCTGCGGCGCCGCCGTCGCCGGCCCGGCCGCGCGCCGCACCACCTCCCGAACCTGTTGGCGCGCCGCGGGATCGGCGCGCAGATCGAGTGTGCTCTCCAGCCCGATGCCGTGCGTCCTGAGGATGCGCAGCACCTCCAGCAACGGCTCGGTCTGCCCGGTCAGGTCGTAGACCCGGCCGTCCTCGGCGAGCTCGAAGGTGGCCGGCACCACCCCGCTGACCAGGGCGCTGCGCGGCCAGTCGATGACGAACCTGTTGGTGGTCGGGTCGACGAGCGCGACGAGCTTGCGGGAGGTGATCATCGGCAGCCGGTCCATCGTGCCGATCACCCGGTCGGTGGCGGTGAACGGCGTCAGGCCGGGCCCGGAGATCTGCAGTTCGAGCTGCAGGAGCGGCCGGTCGTTGATGCGGGTGTTGGTCTCGCCGAAAGCGGTGACGGTGGCCAGGGCGAGCACCCCGTGGTGCTCGAGCACGGCCAGCCGTTCGGCGTGCCGGCTGCCCGCGACGGTGAGGGCCACCGCGATGAGGATGTCGAGGGCGGTGACGGCCAGCCCGGTCCACAGCATCCAGCTCAGCGCCGGATCGCCGCCGACGAAGTAGATGATCAGAAACAGCGGGCCGACGATCCCGCACAGCATCACGAAGGCCTGCACCCGCAGGTACCGCCAGAAGGTCGACATCGCGGGCGCTCCTCCCTCCGCCGGTCCGCCGGCGGCCTACCCGCGCGCCAGACTAACCCCAGTTCGGCGCGGCCGCCTGCAATGTCGGCGACTCCCGGGTCACCAGCTGGTACAGCAGCGGCGTCCACGGATAGTCCTGGCCGCCGCGGGCGCGCACATAGCTGGTGTGGATGGCCACCCCGGCCGGGGTGACGGCCGAGTCGGCGTCCGGGTCGTAGTCGCAGACCGGGTCGCCGAGGTCGCAGACGTCGACGGTGCGGGCGCCGAGCACCGGCGGCAGCGGCTGGGTGGGCGCCTTGGCCAGGATCGGCCAGTCCTGCCCCACCCCCGTGCCGCGGCCGGGCAGCGCCGCGGCCGAGCCGAGCTTGATGGTGGTGTCGCCGGGCAACCGGTAGCCGTCGGCGATGAGCAGCGCGGCGGCCAGGTTGGGGCTCTCCACCAGCCCGGGCAGGTTGCGGTGCACCACCATCGCGCCCTGCGAGTAGCCGGCCAGCACCACCTTGCTGGCCGGGCAACGCTGCACGAAGGCCTGGTACTGGCGGGCCAGGGCGTCCACCCCGGCGTCGACGCTGCCGATGAAGCCGGCCCAGCCGAGGATGTCGCCCTCGTCGGGCACCTTCACCGCGGGGTAGTCGACCGGCTCGGCGGTCACGGTGCTGCCGTCGGCGGCCAGCCGCCGCTGCAGGTCGAGGTAGGAACGGTAGACGACGGTGCCCATGCCCCCGTCGACGAAGGGGCCGGCGTCGCGCTCCCCGGACCCGGCCGCCCCGATGAAGTGCACGTCCGGGCAGCCCGGCTGGGCACCGGCGACGGCGCCGGTCCCGACGGCCGCGCCCAGCAGGGCGGCGCCGGCCGTCACGACCGCGCCGGCCAGCGCCGTCACGCGCGCCGTCAACCGTCCCGGGGAAGACAACCGACCAAGCATCGAGACCCTCAACACCCTTCCGGCGGTACGCAGACCGCATGTCCGGCTTCCGGGTGGTAGATCGGCCCCGGCCCGCGCACCGTTACACCCCCGCTTCCGCCGCGAGCCGACGCCTGCACCCCCGGAACGCGAAAGCGGCGCCCACCCGAAGGTGGGCGCCGCCTCGCAGCGGGAAGGCTAGATCACCAGGACTTACTTGATGATCTTGGTCACCCGGCCGGCGCCGACGGTGCGGCCGCCCTCGCGGATGGCGAAGCGCAGGCCCTCCTCCATGGCGACCGGCTGGATCAGCTTCACGGAGATGTCGGTGTTGTCACCCGGCATCACCATCTCGGTGCCCTCGGGCAGGGTCACCACACCGGTCACGTCCGTGGTCCGGAAGTAGAACTGCGGACGGTAGTTGTTGAAGAACGGGGTGTGACGGCCACCCTCGTCCTTGCTCAGGATGTAGACCTGGCCCTCGAACTCGGTGTGCGGGGTGGTGGTGCCCGGCTTGACCACGACCTGGCCGCGCTCGACGTCCTCGCGCTTCACACCACGCAGCAGCAGACCGACGTTGTCACCGGCCTGGCCCTGATCGAGCAGCTTGCGGAACATCTCGACACCGGTGACGGTGGTCTTGGTGGTCTCCGGCCGGATGCCGACGATCTCGACCTCGTCGTTGACGTTGATCACGCCACGCTCGATACGGCCGGTCACCACGGTGCCACGACCGGTGATGGTGAACACGTCCTCGATCGGCATCAGGAACGGCTTGTCGGTGTCGCGGACCGGATCCGGGATCGACTCGTCGACCGCGTCCATCAGGTCCTCGATGCTCTTGACCCACTGCGGGTCGCCCTCGAGGGCCTTCAGCGCCGACACCCGGATGACCGGGGCGTTCTCGTCGAAGTCCTGCGAGGCCAGCAGCTCGCGGACCTCCATCTCGACGAGCTCCAGCAGCTCCTCGTCCTCCACCATGTCGGACTTGTTCAGGGCCACGAGGATGTAGGGCACACCAACCTGGCGGGCCAGCAGCACGTGCTCGCGGGTCTGCGGCATCGGGCCGTCGGTGGCCGCGACCACCAGGATCGCGCCGTCCATCTGGGCGGCACCGGTGATCATGTTCTTGATGTAGTCAGCGTGACCCGGGGCGTCGACGTGCGCGTAGTGACGCTTCTCGGTCTGGTACTCCACGTGGGAGATGTTGATGGTGATACCGCGCTGACGCTCCTCGGGCGCGTTGTCGATCTGGTCGAACGCACGCTGCTCGTTGATGTCCGGGTACTTGTCGGCCAGAACCTTGGTGATCGCCGCGGTCAGCGTGGTCTTGCCGTGGTCAACGTGACCGATGGTCCCGATGTTGACGTGCGGCTTCGTCCGCTCGAACTTCGCCTTCGCCACTGTGTTGTCCTCCTGGACTTCTGGTTGGTGCTTGGAAAAGCAGTACTGATCTTTTCAGTTGTGGTCTCGCCGCGGCCCGGGGCCCTGCGGCCCCGGAGCCGTCGCGCAGATCACGCTGGGCACCGGAGCCTTACTGGCCGGTCGCCTTCGCGATGATCTCCTTCGACACGTTCGCCGGAACCTCGGCGTACGAATCGAACACCATGGAGTAGTTCGCCCGGCCCTGCGTCTTCGACCGCAGGTCTCCGACGTAGCCGAACATCTCCGACAGCGGCACCAGCGCCTTGACGACGCGGGAGCCACTACGCTCCTCCATGGCCTGGATCTGACCACGGCGGGAGTTGAGGTCGCCGATCACGTCGCCCATGTAGTCCTCGGGCGTCGTGACCTCGACGGCCATGATGGGCTCGAGGATGACCGGCTGGGCCGCCTGCGCCGCCTTCTTCAGCGCCTGCGCACCGGCGATCTTGAACGCCATCTCCGACGAGTCGACCTCGTGGTAGGCGCCGTCCTCGAGCGTGACCTTCAGGTTCACCAGCGGGTAGCCGGCCAGCACGCCGTACTGCATGGCGTCCTGGCAGCCGGCGTCGACCGAGGGGATGTACTCCTTCGGGATGCGGCCACCGGTGACCTGGTTGACGAATTCGTAGGTCGCCCCGTCCTCGCCGGTGAACGGTTCGAGGGTGATGATGACCTTCGCGAACTGGCCGGAGCCACCCGTCTGCTTCTTGTGGGTGTACTCGACGTGCTCGACCTTCTTGCGGATGGTCTCGCGGTAGGCCACCTGCGGCTTGCCGACGTTGGCCTCGACCTTGAACTCGCGGCGCATCCGGTCGACCAGGATGTCCAGGTGCAGCTCGCCCATGCCGCCGATGACGGTCTGGCCGGTCTCCGGATCCTGGTGCACCTTGAAGGTGGGATCCTCTTCGGCCAGCTTCTGGATGGCGGTGGACAGCTTCTCCTGGTCGCCCTTGGTCTTGGGCTCGATGGCCACCTCGATCACCGGATCGGGGAAGGTCATCGACTCCAGCACGATCTGGTCGTTCGGATCGCACAGGGTGTCGCCGGTGGTGGTGTCCTTCAGGCCGATCACGGCGTAGATGTGGCCGGCCGACACCCGCTCCACCGGGTTCTCCTTGTTGGCGTGCATCTGGAACAGCTTGCCCAGCCGCTCCTTCTTGCCCTTGGTGGAGTTGATCACCTGCACGCCGGACTCGACCTGGCCGGAGTAAACCCGGATGTAGGTCAGCTTGCCGAAGTACGGGTGCACCGCGATCTTGAACGCCAGCGCCGCGAACGGCTCGTCGGCGGTCGGCTTGCGGGTGAGGGGCTGGTCCTCCTTGCCCGGCACGTGCCCCTGGACGTCACCGATGTCCAGCGGCGACGGCAGGTAGTCGATGACCGCGTCGAGCATCGGCTGCACGCCCTTGTTCTTGAACGCGCTGCCGCAGAGCACCGGGTACATCTCCGAGGTGACCGTCAGCTTGCGGATGCCGGCCTTGATCTCCTCGATGGAGAGCTCCTCGCCGCCGAGGTACTTCTCCAGCAGGGCCTCGTCGGTCTCGGCAACGGCCTCGATCAGCTTGGTGCGGTACTCCTCGGCCTTGTCGGCGAGCTCGGCCGGGATGTCCTCGACCTCGTACTTCTCGCCGAGGGCGGTCTCGCCGCGCCACACCTTGGCCTTCATCTCGACGAGGTCGATGACGCCGATGAAGTCGGCCTCCGCGCCGATCGGCAGCTGGATGACCAGCGGCTTGGCGCCCAGACGCTCCTCGATGGTGCGGACGGTGAAGTAGAAGTCCGCGCCGAGCTTGTCCATCTTGTTGACGAAGCAGATGCGCGGGACGTTGTACTTGTCCGCCTGCCGCCAGACCTGCTCGGACTGCGGCTCGACGCCTTCCTTCCCGTCGAAGACGGCGACCGCCCCGTCGAGCACGCGCAGGCTGCGTTCCACCTCGACGGTGAAGTCGACGTGGCCCGGCGTGTCGATGATGTTGATCTGGTTACCGTTCCAGAAGCAGGTCACGGCCGCGGAGGTGATGGTGATGCCCCGCTCCTGCTCCTGTTCCATCCAGTCGGTGGTCGACGCACCGTCGTGCGTCTCACCCATCTTGTAGTTGACGCCGGTGTAGTACAGGATGCGCTCGGTCGTCGTCGTCTTACCGGCATCGATGTGCGCCATGATGCCGATGTTGCGGACCTTGCTCAGGTCGGTCAGCACGTCCTTCTGTGCCACAGAAGTCTTCTCTCTCGCTTGGTAGTGGCGGTGTGGTCATGCGCCGGCGGCCGGGGCCGCCGGCGGCTGTCACCAGCGGTAGTGCGCGAAGGCCCGGTTCGCCTCGGCCATCTTGTGGGTGTCCTCACGCCGCTTGACGGAGGCGCCGAGACCGTTGCTGGCGTCGAGGAGCTCGTTCGCCAGGCGCTCGACCATGGTCTTCTCCCGGCGCTGCCGGGCGAAGGTGACCAGCCAGCGCAGCGCCAGCGTGGTCGACCGGTCCGGCCGCACCTCGACCGGCACCTGGTAGGTGGCGCCACCGACGCGGCGGCTGCGCACCTCCAGCGACGGCTTGACGTTGTCGAGCGCACGCTTGAGGGTCACGACGGGGTCGGTGCCGGTCTTCTCCCGGGTCTGCTCGAGCGCGCCGTAGACGATGCGCTCGGCCAGCGACTTCTTCCCGTTCAGGAGAACCTTGTTCACCAGCTGGGTGACCAGCTGCGAACCGTAGACCGGGTCATTGACCAGCGGACGCTTGGGTGCGGGCCCCTTGCGCGGCATCAGCTCTTCTCCTTCTTCGCACCGTACTTGCTACGGGCCTGCTTGCGGTTCTTGACGCCCTGGGTGTCCAGCGAGCCGCGGATGATCTTGTAACGCACACCGGGGAGATCCTTCACACGACCGCCACGCACGAGCACCATCGAGTGCTCCTGCAGGTTGTGGCCCTCACCCGGGATGTAAGCGGTGACCTCAACCTGGCTCGTCAGCTTGACGCGGGCGACCTTGCGAAGTGCCGAGTTCGGCTTCTTCGGGGTGGTGGTGTACACGCGGGTGCACACGCCACGGCGCTGCGGGCTGCCCTTGAGGGCCGCGGTCTTCACCTTGGCGGCCTTGTCGTGGCGGCCCTTGCGGACCAGCTGCTGAATGGTTGGCATCTACCGGCTTTCTGTGTGTTGCTTCTGGTGTTGTTCCGTCGTTGGCTGAGTCTGTGTCCTGCTGTTATGTCCCGGTCGCGTATCCCGCGCCCGGGTGTGTCGCACGCGCCCGCGCCGGCAGTTCGCCACGGCAAATCCGATGCTCACGACATGCGAAGTTACCCGGCGCGCGGGCGTGCCTGCTGACTCCGTGCAGCCGCAGGCGCCTACTCGGCCAGGCACGAGCGTCCACCATACCAGGGGCGGGGGCAGCTGACCAAACCCGCCGAAGCGCACACCATGAACTCACTTCCCGCTGGTAGCGGGTCTCAGTCTACGACCGCTTCCCCATGCCCGCAGCGAGTCGGAGCACCATGTCGGAGAAGACCTTGTCGGTGTCGATCTCGTCCATCACCCCGGTCATCTCCAGCAGCACGAAGCCGTGCAGCGCCGACCAGAACTCCAGGGCGGCGTAGAACGCGTCCTCGCCCTGCAGCCCGTAGGAGCCGAGCACCTCGATGACCGGCTGAGCCGCCGCCCGCGCGGCGGCGGTGTACTCCGGGTCCTCCCCGCCCAGCGGCATCCGGGTGAACGCCGAGTACCGGCCCGGGTGGTGGTGGGCGTAGCTGCGGTAGGCGCTGGCCATGGCCAGCACCGCGTCGTCGCGGGTGCGCCCCTGCCCGACCGCGGTGAGCATGGTGACGATGTCGTCGATCACCCGCATCCGCACCGTGCGGCGCAGGTCGTCGAGGCTCTCGACGTGGTTGTACAGTGACGGACCCTTGGTGCCGAGGTGGGTGGCGAGGGCGTTGATGGTCAGCGCGTCCCAGCCCTCGCGGTCCAGGAAGGTCAGCGCGGCGTTGACGATGGTCTCCCGGCTGAGCCGGGTGCCGCGTGCGGAGCCGCGCGACCGGCCCGGGACGCCGGCCGGCCCACTTCCCATTCGGCTCCCCCTCGGTCGGTGCTGACGGACGGTCAGCGTGTCAGCCTAACGCCCGGCCTCAGTTGATCCGGTCCTGGCTGATCCGGGCGAGCCGCTCGACGATGCCGCACAGGTCCGGCAGCGTGGCGGGGTTGAGCGTCTGGATGGACCAGGTGGCCACGTCGGGCCCTTTGGCCAGGTAGATGCTGCAGGCGTTGACGTCGTGGGCCATGAAGCCCTGGTTGCCGTCGATGGTCAGCTCGGTCAGGGTGCGCCCGGCCTGCTGCTCCAGCCGGCGTTCGGTGTCCATGTCGCTGCCCCGGTACCACCAGGTGGAGATGCCCATGCCGGCGCCGAAGCTGCCCAGCATGGTGTTCTCCTGCCAGAAGCAGCCGACCTCGTTGTCGACGACCTTGTGGAACAGGCCCCGGCCCGCGGCCTCGGCGATGTCGGCGTCGGTCACCCCGTTGCACTCGCCGCCGCGGAACCCGGCCGCCGGGGTGGTCGGCGCGGGCCCGTCGGTCGCGTCGGGCCGGTCGGCGCAGCCGCCCAGCAGGGCCCCGACCAGCAGCCCGGCGATCAGGTATCCGGTGCATCCGGTGCCGCGCTCGCGCATGGTCACATGTCCGCCGAGAGGGTGGCCGCCAGCAGTTTCTCGGCCTCCGCGCACGGGTCGCCGTCGTGGCGGTCGCGGAACTGCACCCACCAGCTGAGCACCCCGCCGCCGGCCGCGGCGGTGGCCGCGCAGGCCGCCCCGCCGGCGTCGCGGCGGGCCAGGAAGGCGTGCCGGCGTTCCACCACGGTGTCCGACAGCGTCGCACCGCGCTCGGCGGCCACCGCGCGCTCGCGGTCGATGTCGCCGGACTCGAACCAGAAGTAGACGACGTCGGTGACGTCCGGGCCGCGGTGCAGGATGTACTGGCAGACCGCGCCGCTGTAGGGCCGCACGATCTCGTCGCCGCCGAGCAGCTGCTGCACGGTGGTGTCGAGCAGCAGGCCGCAGCGGTCTTCGACGTAGCCGTAGTCGCGGGTGGCCTCCGGGGTGCCGCGCTGGGCGGTCCCGGTGACGGTGCGCGTGCAGCCACCGACGGTCGCCACGACCGCCGCGAGCAGCACCGCCGCCATCCCTGCCCTGGTTGTGCACCGCATCGTGAGGAAACGCTACCGACCGCACCGGTCGGCGGCGAGTGCTCGGCGCAGCGTGAGCCTTACCGGCGGAGGCGCCCCGCGGTGCCGGTGCGACGACGTAGGCTTCCAGGCGAGTCGACACAGCGGAGGACGCCCATGGGATGCAGCCTGCTCGCCCGGTTCCTGGCCGGCGCGTTCGCGGTGGGGATGCTCGTCGCGCCGGCCGCGCACGCCGACAACCAGGGCGTGGTCGGTGAGCACACCACCGGCGACACCCACATCGACGGCCAGGGCATCGTGCGCACCGTGGACTGCAACAACCGCACCCTGCATGTGTTCGGCACCGGCAACCAGATCTTCGCCAAGGGGGTGTGCTGGGCGGTGACGGTGCAGGGCTCGTCGAACACCGTCGTCGCCGACCACGTGGTCAACGACATCACCGTCTACGGCTGGGACCAGACCGTGCTGTACCGCCATGGCGACCCCTTCCTGTGGGACCGCGGCCGAGAACTCGGCATGACCAACCGGTTGCACCGAGTCGCCTGAACGCCCCCGGAGGTCGATCAGTCATGCGCCTGCGCCCCGCCGCCAGCACCGTCGCCGTTGCCGCCGTCGTCGCCGGCCTGGCCGGCTGCGGCTCCGGCGACCGGGACGGCGCCGCCCCCACGATGACCGCCGGCACGTCCGGGGCCCAGATCGAGGTCGGCAACACGATCAACTACGGATCCTTCGGCACCACCGCCGAACTGGACTGCGCCGACGGCAAGTCGCTCAACGTCGGCGGCTCCAACAACACGCTGACCGTGCGCGGCCGCTGCGCCAACGTCAACATCGGCGGCGCCGACAACCGGATCACCCTGGACCGGGTCGAGCACACGCTGACCGTGGTGGGCCTGAACAACATCGTCAGCTACCGCGCGGGCGACCCGCAGGTCGACGACCTGGGTTCGGGCAACCGGATCGACAAGGGGTAGCCGCACCCCTTCCCCGCGCCCCCGGCGAGCGTGCGGTTTCGTACCCGACACGCCGGCCGGGCCGTACCGCATCGCACGCTCGCGGCGCAGCGCACGGTGCTCAGGCCGGCGCGCCGTGGCGTCCCGCCCCGGCGGTGAACCGCGCCGCGCCCGCCATCGCCTCGTGGCCGACCCGCGCGATGCTGCCGAACTCGTGGGCCATCGCCTCGGCCTCGGGCCGGCCCCACTGGTGCAGCACCGAGGCCCGATCGGCGCGCAGGCAGGCCTGCGGCAGCCGGGCCAGTTCGGCGGCCAGTTCCTCGGCGCGGGCACGCGCCTGCCCGGTCGGCACCACCCGGTTGGCCAACCCGATCGCCAGCGCCTCGTCAGCGCCGACCGGCCGGCCGGTCAGGATGAGGTCCATCGCGCGGCTCTCGCCGATCAGCCGCGGCAGCCGCACGGTGCCGCCGTCGATGAGCGGCACGCCCCAGCGCCGGCAGAACACGCCGAGCACCGCGTCCTGTTCGACCACCCGCAGGTCGCACCACAGCGCCAGTTCCAGCCCGCCGGCGACGGCGTGACCGCTGATCGCGGCGATGGCGGGTTTGGACAGCACCATCCGGGTCGGGCCCATCGGGCCGGGCCCGTCGCGGTGCAGCGGGTTGGCCCGCTCGGTGCCGAACGCCTTGAGATCGGCTCCGGCGCAGAAGGTTCCGTTCGCACCCCAGAGCACCGCGACGGCGGCGTCGGCGTCGGCCTCGAACGCCTCGAACGCCGCGTGCAGCGCCAGCGCGGTGGGGCCGTCGACGGCGTTGCGAACCTCCGGCCGGTCCAGAATCACCGTGGTGACCGGCCCGTTGCGCTCCACCCGGACCGGTTCGCTCATGCCTTCACCAGCGCCCGCTCGAGGATCGGCCCGAGATCCAGGCCGGCGGGCAGGGTGCCGAAGGCCCCGCCCCACTGCCCGCCGAGCCGGGTGGTCAGGAACGCCTCGGCGACCGCCGGATGGCCGTGGCGCACCAGCAGCGAGCCCTGCAGGGCCAGGCTGATGTGCTCGGCGACCTGCCGGGCACGGTACTCGACGGCGTCGGTGTCGGCCAGCTGCGCCCGCAGCCCCGCGACGAACGCGTCCAGCCGCGGGTCGGCCCCGGCCGTGCGGCCGAGCTCGTCGAACAGCACCTCGACGCACTGCGGCCGGGTCGCCATGGCGCGCAACGTGTCCAGCGCGCTGACGTTGCCGGAGCCCTCCCAGATGCCCATCAGCGGGGCCTCCCGGTACAGCCGGGCCATGCCGTGGTCCTCGACGTAACCGTTGCCGCCCAGGCACTCCATCGCCTCGGCGGCGTGCGGGGTGGCGCGTTTGCACACCCAGTACTTGGCGGCCGGCAGGCCGATGCGGCGCAGCAGGGTCTCGCGTTCGTCGCCCCGCACCGCGGCGTCGGTGGCGCCGGCCATCCGCATCGCCAGCACGGTGGCGGCCTCGGCCTCCACCGCCAGGTCGGCCAGCACGTTGCGCATCAGCGGCTGGTCGATCAGGTAGGCACCGAACGCCTTGCGGTGCTGGGCGTGGTGGGTGGCCCGGGCCAGCCCGGTGCGCATGCTCGTCGCGCTGGCCAGCGTGCAGTCCAGCCGGGTGAGGTTGACCATCTCGATGATGGTGGGCACGCCGCGGCCCTCCTCGCCGACCAGCCAGGCGGTGGCGTCGTCGTACTCGACCTCGCTGGAGGCGTTGGCGTGGTTGCCGAGCTTGTTCTTCAACCGCTGCAGCCGCATCCGGTTGCGGCTGCCGTCCGGCAGCACCCGGGGCAGCAGGAAACAGCTCAGCCCGCCGGGGGCCTGGGCCAGCACCAGAAAGATGTCGCTCATCGGGGCGCTGGTGAACCACTTGTGGCCGCGCAGCGAGTAGCTGCCGTCGCCGTTGGGCCGGGCCTCGGTGGTGTTGGCGCGCACGTCCGAGCCGCCCTGCTTCTCGGTCATCGACATGCCCGCGGTGATCCCGGCCTTGGTGCCCGGCACCTTCGGCTCGGGGTCGTAGACCCGGCTGGTCAGCAGCGGTTCGTAGACCGCGGCCAGCTCGGGGTTGTGCCGCAGCGCGGGCACCACCGCGTAGGTCATCGAGATCGGGCAGACGTGACCGGGTTCGGGCGTCCACACCGAGAGCTTGGCCGCGCGCACCACGTGCGCGCCCGGCCGGTCGTCGGCCCAGGGCGCGGCGTGCACGCCGTGGGCGATCGCGGTGCGCATCAGCTCGTGGTAGGCGGGGTCGTACTCGACCTCGTCGATGCGGTGCCCGTAGCGGTCGTGGGTGTGCAGCACGGGCTGGTTGCGGTCGGCGAGCTCGCCCCAGCGCTGCACCTCGGCGGTGCCGGACAGCGCCCCGAGCTCGGTGACCTCGTCGGCGCCCCACCCGCCGCCCTCCCGGTCGAGCGCCTCCATGAGCACCGGGGAGGTGGCGGGGTTGTACCCCTCGAACGGCGGAACCTGATTGGTGACGACGTGTGTGTCGGCCATGTCGCCACTGTCCCACGTTTCCCCGCCCCGGGCGAGGGGGTTTCGCCCCGCGCGGGGGCGGTCAGTCGGCCGGTGCCGGCGTGGGCCCGGGGGCCGCCGGCCGGCCGCGCAGCCGCTGGTAGCGGCCGATCGCCAGGACGGCCGCGGCGGCGAAGGCCCAGCCCAGCAGCACGTCGACGACGAAGTGCTCGGCGGTGTAGACCAGGGTGAACGCCATCGTCAGCGGATAGGCCACCAGCAGCGGCCGCCACCGCCGCGCCACCCGGGTCCACAGGAACGCCGCGATCGCCGCCCACAGCGCGGCGTGCAGCGACGGGATGGCGGCCACCAGGTTGCACGCCGGGTCCGACGGCCCGCCGGCCACCTCGTCGGGGGTGCAGCGCGCCGCCGCCCACGGCGGGGCGGCCGGCACCAGCGCGTAGCACAGCAGGGCGGCGACGTTGAGGGCGACGAACAGTCGCACGAACGCCTTCCACTCGTCGCGGTTGCGCAGCCACAGCACCCCGGCGATGACGTAGGGCAGCACGAAGAACGACATGTAGACGCAGCTGATCAGCACCTCCCACCAGGGCGGTTCGGGCAGCTTCAGCCGCTCCTGCAGCCACACCGTGGGCACCGTGCCGAAGAACAGCAGCCGGTCCATCTCGACCTGCCAGTGCCACAGCGTGGGCCGGCCGAGCGCGGTGGCCGCACCCCGGGTCAGGTCGTAGGCGATCAGGATCAGCGCGAACGGCAGCCAGTCGCGGACCACGTACCACATCCGCCGGCCCCGGCCGATGCTGGCGGCCAGCAGCCCGGTGCAGATGTAGACCAGCAGCCGTTCCCGGTTGAACGCGAACCCGTCGGTGACGGTGAGGCAACCCACGGCCGCGGCCCAGGCGGCCACCGCCAGGTGCCGCAGCCGACGCAGCCGGTCGGGGGCCGGCCGCTCATCCGGCGGGGCGGCCGGCGGGTGGTTGTCGATCCGCTCGTCGATCGTGGACACGGATGCCCTCCCGGGTGCCGGGCGTCGACCGTTCGGGTCGACTGTCGGTCACCCTAGGGGCAACCGCGGGTTCACCCGGGGTTTCGCAGCGGATTCGATACCCGCTCGTGATCAGCCCAGGTGCTCGCGCAGGAAGGCGATGTCGTCCTTGCGTCCCTCGGCGGCGGTCTCGCAGATCACCGGCGCGCCGGCGGCCTGGACCACCGCGACCAGCAGCTGCGGGTCGATCTGGCCCTTGCCGAAGTTGGCGTGCCGGTCCGCGCCGGAGCCGGCGGCGTCGCGGGAGTCGTTGCAGTGCACCAGATCGATCCGGCCGGTGATGGCCTTGATCCGCTCGACGGCGTCGATGAGCGCCTCACCGGCCGCCCAGGCGTGGCAGGTGTCCAGGCAGAACCCGATGCCGGTGTCGCCGATGTGGTCCCACAGCCGGGCGATGGTGTCGAAGTGGCGGGCCATGGCGTGCTCCCCGCCGGCGGTGTTCTCCAGGTAGACCGGCACGTCGGTCTGCAGGCTGTCCAGTGCCTTGCGCCAGCGCTGGAACCCGGCCTCCCAGTCCTTGTCGTCGGCATGGCCGCCGTGCACGATCACCGCGGTGGCGCCGATCTCGGCGGCGGCGTCGCAGGTGTCCTGCAGGATCTTGCGGCTCGGGATGCGGACCCGGTTGTTGGCCGAGGCGACGTTGATCAGATACGGCGCATGGACGTAGAGCGGGATGTTCGCGTTGCGCAGCTGCTCGGCGTCCTCGCGCGGCTCGGGTTTCTTCCAGCTCTGCGGGTTGCCGAGGAAGAACTGCACGACGTCCGCCCCCTCGGCCTCCGCGGCGGCCAGCGGGTCGGTGTTGTCGACATGCGATCCGATCAGCACGCGGCCAGTGTAGTGAGCCGGCCCGACTGCCGCCGCCGGCTCAACCGGCCTCCAGCATCCCGCCCCGGGAGGTGTCCTTGAGCTCGACCCCGGAGCGTCCGAGCCGGCGCGCGCCGTCCACCAGCGCCGCGCACACCGCGGCCGCCTCGGCGTAGCCCAGACCGGTGCCGTGGATGTTGGAGATGCAGTTGCGGTCGGCGTCGGTGCGGCCGGGGGCGGGACGGTGGGTCAGGTAGATCCCGAGGCTGTCCGACACCGACAGGCCGGGCCGCTCCCCGATCAGCACGAGCACGGTCGACACGCCCAGCGCCCGGCCGATGTGGTCGCCGATCGCCACCCGGGCCTGGGTGGCGACGACGGCGGGGGCGATCCGGTACCGGCCGTCGAACGCCGCCAGCAGCGCCGTCACCAGCGGCACCGCGTGCCGCGTCACCGCCTGCGCGGAAAGCCCGTCGGCGACGACGATGCCGATGTCGGCCCCGGTGTCGGGCAGTGTCGAGACGTCGGCCGGGACACGGCCGAGGTCGGGCCGGCGCAGATACTCGCCGCGGTCGCGGGCGCGGCTGGCGACGTGGTGCACCGGGCCCAGGCCGAGCCGCTCCAGGCCGGCCGCCACCGGTTCGACGGCCAGCGGCACGTGCACCGCGTCGCGGGCCAGCGCGTGGTCGGCCCTGAACCGCAGCACCGAACGGATCGGTTCGGACACCCCGGCCGCGCCCAGCCCGATCCGGGCCGGGGTGTAGGCGCGCAGCGGCGCCCAGGCGTCGTCGCCGGTGGGGTCGGGGGCGGTGCTCATCACCCCACCCCCAGGGCGCGCAGTTCGGACGTGCCCAGCTCGGCCGGCCGCACCCGGCCGGCCCCGTCGGCGATGCCCATCCGCATCAGCCACTGCTCGAATTCCGGTGCGGCGCGCAGGTTCAGCACCCGCCGGGCGTAGAGCACGTCGTGGAAGGACAGGCTCTGGTAGCCGAGCATCACGTCGTCGGCGCCGGGCACGGCGATGACGAACGCCGCACCGGCCGCGCCGAGCAGCGTCAGCAGGACGTCCATGTCGTCCTGGTCGGCCTCGGCATGGTTGGTGTAGCACACGTCGACACCCATCGGCAGGCCGAGCAGTTTGCCGCAGAAGTGGTCCTCCAGGCCGGCGCGGATGATCTGCTTGCCGTCGTAGAGGTACTCCGGTCCGATGAACCCGACCACGGTGTTGATCAGCAACGGCTCCAGGGCGCGGGCCAGGCCGTAGGCCCGGGCCTCCAGGGTCTGCTGGTCGACGGGGCGGCCGTCCACGCCGAGGTGGGCGTTGGCCGAAAGTGCCGAGCCCTGCCCGGTTTCCAGGTACATGACGTTGTCGCCGACGGTGCCGCGGCGCAGTTCGCGGGCCGCGGCGTTGGCCTCCAGCAGCATCTCGACCGTCACGCCGAAGCTGTCGTTGGCCTGCTCGGTGCCGGCGATCGACTGGAACACCAGGTCCACCGGCACATCGCGCTCGATCAGCGACATCGTCGTGGTCACGTGCGCGAGCACGCAGGTCTGGGTGGGGATGTCGAAGCGCTGCCGGATGTCGTCGAGCAGGTACAGCAGTTCGGCGGCGGCGTCCGGCGAGTCGGTGGCGGGATTGATGCCGATGACGGCGTCGCCGCACCCGTTGAGCAGCCCGTCGAGTACCGCTGCCGCAACACCTTTCGGGTGGTCGGTGGGGTGGTTGGGCTGCAATCGGGTGGCCATCCGCCCGGGCAGGCCGATCGTGGTGCGGAACGCCGCGGTCGGTGCGACCGCGGCGGCGGCCAGGACGAGGTCCTGGTTGCGCATGATCTTCGAGACCGCCGCGACCATCTCCGGGGTGAGGCCGCCCGCGACGGCGGCGATGCGCTGCCCGCCGTCGTCGCGGACGGCGGTGTTCATCAGCCAGTCGCGCAGGTCGCCGACCGTCATGTGGGCCAGGTGCTCGGCGAAGACCTGCCGGTCGTGGGTGTCGATGATCAGCCGGGTGACCGAGTCGGTCTCGTACGGGACGACCGGTTGCTCGAGGATCGTCGTCAGCGGGATGTCGGCGAGCACCCACTGGGCCGCGGCGCGCTCGGCGTCGGATTCGGCGGCGCACCCGGCCAATTCGTCGCCGGAGCGGCGCGGGCTCGCCTTGGCCAGCACGTCGACCAGACCGTGGAAGGTGTAGGTGTGCCCACCGATCGACTGCGAATACCTCAACGGGCCTCCACGCTCACGAGCCGGCGGTTCGACGAGTTCATGCTAGGAAGGCCCGGGCCGGCCCGCCACCGGAGCGGAGTGACGTCACACACCCCCGGAGCGCAGCGACATCACGCCCCCAGCCCGGTTCAGGCCGGGCCCGGTTTCGGCAGCGTTTCGGTGTCGGCGTCGTCGCCGGCGGCCGGGGCGCCGACCGTGACGGGTTCCGGTGCGGTGGCCGCCGGCTGCGGCCAGGGCGAGGGCACCGGCCGCTCCCGCACCCGCTGCGGCCACCAGAACCAGCGGCCCAAAAGGGTCGCGATGGACGGAGTCATCAGCGACCGCACCACCAGGGTGTCGAACAGCAGGCCCAGCCCGATCGTGGTGCCCACCTGGCCGATGGTGATCAGCGTGCTGACCGCCATCGACCCCATGGTGAAGGCGAACACCAGGCCCGCCGCGGTCACCACCGAGCCGGTGCCGACCATGGCGCGGATGATGCCGGTGCGGACCCCGGCGTGCACCTCCTCCTTGATCCGGGAGACCAGCAGCAGGTTGTAGTCCGCACCGACGGCCAGCAGCACGATCACCGACATCGGCATCACCATCCAGTGCAGCGGGATGCCGATGATGTGCTGCCACAACAGCACCGACATGCCGAACGCCGAGGCGAGGCTGAACACCACGGTGCCGACGATCACCGCCGCGGCCACCACCGCGCGGGTGAGGATCAGCATGATCACGAAGATCAGGATGAGCGCGGCGGCCGCGACCAGGATCAGGTCGTAGTCGGCGCCGATCTGCATGTCGTGGTAGGTGGCCGCGCTGCCGCCGACGTAGATGCGCGCCCCCTCCAGCGGGGTGCCCTTGATGGCGTCGGCGGCGGCCACCTTCAGCTCGTCGATCCGCGCGGTGCCGGCCTCGGTCAGCGGGTCACCCTGGTGGATGATGGTGAACCGCACCGCTTTTCCGTCCGGCGACAGGAACAGCTTCATGCCGCGCTGGAAGTCGTCGGTCTCGAAGGCCTCCGGCGGCAGGTAGAACGAGTCGTCGTTCTTGGCCTTGTCGAACGCGTCGCTCATGGCGGTGGAGTTCTCCTGCATCGCCATGGCCTGGTCCTGCTGGACCTTCATCACCTGGTACTGGTTCAGCAGGGTCTGCTTCTGGTTCTTCATCGACTGGATCTGGGCCGGCATCACCGCGACCATCTGCGGCATGAGGTCGGCCATCCGCTGCATGAGCGGCACCATCTCCTCGAAATTGCCGGACATGGTGTCGATCCCGTCGAGGGTGTCGAAGATCGAGCGCATCGACCAGCAGACCGGGATGTTGTAGCAGTGCGGCTCCCAGTACAGGTAGTTGCGGATCGGCCGGAAGAAGTCGTCGAAATCGGCCAGATGGTCCCGCATGTCGTTCATGTCGTCGCTGGTCACCGCCATCTTGGCGGCCATCTGCGCGGACACCACGGCCAGCTCCGACTGGATGTTCATCATCTCGGTCATCGCGTCGATGCTGGTCTGCAGGTCGTCGGCCTGCTTGAGCAGGTTGTCCAGGTTGGCCTGCATGTAGTCGTTGTTCATGATCTGCGTGGTGCCGCTCTGGCCGATCGTGTACGGGATCGTCGAGTGCTCGATCGGGTCCCCGTCCGGCCGGGTGATGGTCTGCACCTGCGCGATGCCGTGGACGTTCTTGAGCGCCTTGGCGATCTTGTCGATGACCAGGAAGTCGGCCGGGTTGCGCAGATCCCGGTCGGTCTCCACCATGACCAGGTCCGGGTTCATCTTGGCCTGGGAGAAGTGCCGGAACGCCGCGGCGTAGCCGACGTTGCTCGGCACGTCCTCGGGCAGGTAGATCCGGTCGTTGTAGGTGGTGTAGTACCCGGGCAGCGCGAGCAGGCCGATGAGCGCGACGATGATCGCGCTCACCAGCACCGCGCCCGGCCAGCGCACCGTGGCGGTGCCGACCCGGTGCCAGAACCGGGACCGCCCCGAGCCTTTCGGCTCCAGCACCTTGCCGAACCGGCTGCACACCGAGATGATGGCCGGCCCGGCCGTCAGCGCCACCGAGATGACCAGCAGCATGCCGACCGACAGCGGGATGCCCATGGTCTGGAAGTACGGCAGCCGGGTGAAGTGCAGGCAGAACGCCGCCCCGGCGATGGTGAGCCCGGAGCCCAGCACCACGTGGGCGGTGCCGTGGAACATGGTGTAGTAGGCCGACTCCCGGTCCTCGCCGGAGCGCCGGGCCTCCTGGTAGCGGCCGATGAGGAAGATCGCGTAGTCGGTGGCCGCGGCGATCGACATCGTCACCACCATGTTGATGGCGAAGGTGGTGAGCCCGAAGACGTTGTAGAAGCCCAGGAACGCCACCAGCCCGCGGGCCGACATCAGCCCCATCATCACCATCACCAGCACGATGACGGTGGTGATCACCGAGCGGTACACCAGCAGCAGCATCACCGTGATGACCGCGAAGGTGACGGCCTCGATGAGCTTCATGCTGGCGTTGCCCTCGTGGCGCTGGTCGGCGCTGGCGGCGGCCGCACCGGTCACGTAGGTCGTCAGGCCGGGCGGGGTCTCGCGTTCGGTGGCGATCTTGCGAACCACCTCGACCGACTCGTTGGCCAGCGCCTCGCCCTGGTCGCCGGAGATGTAGACCTGCACGTAGGCGGCCTTGCCGTCGACGCTCTGGGCGCCGGCGGCGGTGAGGGTGTCGCCCCAGAAGTCCTGCACGTGCTGGACGTGCTCGGTGTCGGCGCGCAGGTCGGCGACCATCCTGTCGTAGAAGGCGTGCGCCTCCGCACCCAGCGGCTCCTCGCCCTCCAGCACGATCATCACCGAGCTGCTGGTGTCGTACTCCTGGAAGACGTGCCCGACCCGCTTGATGGCGATCATCGACGGGGCGTCGTTGGGGCTCATCGACACCGAGCGCAGCTTGCCGACCTCGTCCAGCGTGGGCACAAGGGTGTTCAGCGCGGCGATGACGGCGACCCAGAACAGGATGATCGGCACCGCGAAGGTGCGCAGGAACCGCGGCAGACCGGCGTGGCCCTTGCGGCGCTGGGTGGTGGTGGTCACGATCTCAGACAGCCTTCACGTAGCAAAAGGTTTCGGCGCGGTAGCCGGTCGCGGTCTGTTCTTCCTCGACCTCGCCGTCGACGGTGACCCGGCAGGTGATGGAGTCGCCGTCGCTCTGGGCCATGATGTGCGGCATCACCGAGGGCAGCGTGGTCTGCAGGGTCAGCGTCCACGGCAGCGGTGCGTCGGCGACCCGCTGCGGTTTGCCCTCGAGATCCATGTAGTTGATGACCGCGGTGGTACCGGTCCCGAAGACCTCGTAGGTGACGACCTTCGGGTTGAAGTCCTCGGCCTTGTCGGAGGTGACCTCGGTCACGACGACGGGGTCGCGGCCGAACACCTGCCGGACGTTGGCGACGATGAAGGCGGCGGCGCACAGCGCGATGATCACCACGACCGGCAGCCAGATCCGACCGAGCACCTTTGTCATCGCTACCTTCCGACGTTGACGACCCGCGAACACGCGGTCACCGGCGCACGCGTCGGACCGTCGGCGCCGGGAACGCTGTAGTGGCCCCGCAAACGTAGCGGCAATAAGTGGATTACGTCAATCCGCTTTCGCGTCGTCCGCATTACACTCGGCGCCGTGAGCACGCCCGACACCCCGGACCGGCCGCTGCGCAGGGACGCCGAGCGCAACCGGCGGCGGATCCTGTCCGCCGCCCGCGAGCTGTTCGCCGTGCGGGGGCTCGAGGCCAGTCTCAACGACGTGGCGCACCACGCCGGGGTCGGGGTGGGCACCGTCTACCGGCGGTTCCCCACCAAGGAGGCACTGCTCGAGGCGATCTTCGAGGACGTCCTCAACGACCTCACCGCGCTCGCCGAATCCGCGCTGCGGCAACCGGATTCCTGGGATGCGTTCACCTGGTTCGTGCAGCGGCAGTGCGAGATGGCGGCCACCGACCGGGGGCTGCGCGAGATCGCGTTCGGCCGCTCCCACGGCGGGGCGCGGCTGCGCGCGGCCCGCGCGCGGCTGCGCGGGGTGACCACCCGACTCGTCGAGCGGGCCCAGCGCGACGGGCACCTGCGGCCCGGGGTGGCCACCACCGACATGCCGGTGCTGGCGTTGATCGCCGGCACCGTCGCCGAGCACGCCGGTCCGATCGGCCCCGACCTGTGGCGCCGCTACGTGGAGCTGCTCATCGACGGGATGCGGCACCTCCCCGGCCGGCCGCCGGTGGCCGAGCCGGCGTTGACGACGGAGGCGCTCGACCGGGTGATGTCGCTGCCCCCGCGCTGCGCCCCCGTCCCCCGCGAACAGACGTGAAATCCCCCTCCGGGGCCTGAATCAGGGGGTGTTCGGGTCCGCTCGCGGGGCGAGTGGCTCAGGCCTGGACGACCACGAGGTAGGTCAGGTACGCCAGGTAGGCGACCACCATCGCCCCGCCCTCGAGCCGGCTCACCCGCCGGCCGGTGATGAAGATCGGGATGCAGGCCGCCACGGCCAGCACCATGAGCGGGATGTCGACGGTCACCAGGCTCGACGGCAGCACCAGGCCCTCGGCCGGCACCAGACAGGTCACCCCGAGGATGAACAGGATGTTGTAGATGCTGCTGCCGATCAGATTGCCCACGGCGATGTCCCGGTCGCCGCGGATGGTGGAGATCACCGTGGTGACCAGCTCCGGCGCCGAGGTGCCGATCGCCACCACGGTCAGGCCGATGAACGCGTCGGACACGCCCCAGGCCCGGGCCATGCCCTCGGCGCCGTCGACCAGCCACTCGGCACCGACGATCACCACCGCGATCCCCGCCGTCGTCACGGCCAGATGCCACAGCAGCGTCCGCGGTGTGCCCGCGGCGGCACCGAACTCGGCCTGGTACTCCTCGCGCACCGCACGCGACTCGCGTCGGGCCGAGTTGACCATCGCCACGGTGTAGGCGATCGCGGCCGTCACCAGGATCAGCCCGTCGCGCCGGGTCATCACCCCGTCGGCGGCCAGCAGCCACAGCAGCGCCGCCGCGGCGGCCATCATCGGCAGTTCGGAACGGATGGTGCGCTGCTCCAGCGCCAGCGGCACCAGCAGCGCGGACAGGCCGAGGATGAGCAGCAGGTTGACGACGTTGGTGCCGGCGATGTTGCCGACCGCCAGGGCGCCGGCGCCCTCGGACGCGGCGACCACGCCGACCGCGAGCTCGGGCAGGCTGGTGCCGATCGACACCACGGTCAGGCCGATGACGATCGGGCTGATGCCCAGCTGAGCGGCGAGCGCCGATCCGCCGCGGACCATCACCTCGGCGCCGGCGGCCAGCACGAGCAACCCGGCCAGGAACCACGCGAGATTCACCGCCACCGCATCATGATCGTCGCCGCACCGGGCGGGCACAAACCGCACCCCCGGCTGCGCGAGCAGACGGGTCCTGCCCACCAGACGCGAAACCCCCCGGAACCCGAGGGCTCCGGGGGGTTTTCGCGTCTGCTCGCGCGGAGAACGGGACTACCGGTAGTCGCCGTACCCGTAGTCGTCGAGCGGCACCGCCGGGCCGGTCTGCTGACCGAAGTCCGGGCTGTAGTACTGATCCTCGTAGGTCGGGATCGTGTACGCCGCGGCCCGGGCCTCCTCGGTCGGGCGGACCTGGATGTTG
>NZ_CALDGS010000103.1 GCF_937941905.1 uncultured Mycolicibacterium sp.
GGCAGCCTCATTCGCCGCTTCCGCGGCGGCAGCCTCATTCGCCGCTTCCGCGGCGAGGACATCCCGCACCCGCTCCGCGTCAGCCTTCTCGACGGTCGAGTGCGCACTGCGCGGGCGCGCGTCGAACTGGCTCAGCGCGTCGAGCACCCGCCGGCTGGTGGTGCCCAGCACCCGAGCCAGCGAGTGGACCCTCAGGCGGTCCGGCAGGACGTCCGGCTGCTGGTCCGGTTGCGCGGCGGCTGCGGTGGATAGGTCTTCGGTAGGGGCTTGAGACTTTTCACTGTCGGCCACGTATTCTCCTCAAGCCCCCGGGCGCGTCGTCAGACGCGGCCACGCGAGGGCTTCCGCTATGGGCCCGGGACTCGTCCGCCCGGGCGTGTTGTGGTCTCGCACCAGGCGGTTCGTCCTGAACCCTCCCGGCGCCTCTGGCTGAATGACGGCTGGACGGTCGGCGCCGCACCGTAGTGGTGGTCGCGCACGTCTAAGTCTTCATTCGGGTGCTCGTCCCCCGGTTAGGAACGAGCGACCCGGCTCCAGTATCCCATACCGGACCGGGTCTACGGACGAGGCGCCGTGACCGCCGTCTCACCCGGCCTCAGCGGCCGGGGAACCAGAGGGCGATCTCGCGTTCGGCCGACTCGGGCGAATCGGAGCCGTGGACGATGTTGAACTGCGTCTCCAGCCCGAAGTCCCCGCGGATGGTCCCCGGGGTGGCCTTCTCGACCGGATCGGTGCCGCCGGCCAGCTGCCGGAACGCCGCGATGGCACGGGGGCCCTCGACGACGGCGGCCACCAGCGGCCCGGAGGTGATGAACTCGACCAGATCGCCGAAGAACGGCTTGTCCTGATGCTCCGCGTAGTGCTGGCGGGCCAGTTCCTCGCTGACGGTCTTGAGCTCCAGCGCCGCCAGGGTCAGGCCTTTGCGTTCGATCCGGCTGATCACCTCCCCGACCAGTCGGCGCTGCACACCGTCGGGCTTGATCAACACGAGGGTCCGCTCAGTCACGGCGCAACAGCCTACCGGTCGGCCCGGAAGCCCTGTTGGCCGGGGAGCTGCCCCCGCCGCTCGCGCCGGCGCACCTCGGCGCGCAGATACGCGATGAGCAGCCAGACCAGCAGGAACAGCACGCCGATGAAGGCGATCGCGCCGTGCAGGAAGCCGCCCGCGGCCAGCGCCACCTGGGCGGCGATGTTCACCCACAAGGCCCACGGCCGGCCCTGCAGCCCGGCCAGCAGCACCAGCACCACCGCGGAGCCGATCAGGAACAACCCGGGCGGGCTGCCCACCCCGGCGTCGCCCATCGCCACCACCGGCAGCGCCAGCAGCACGACGATGGCCTCCAGGATCAGGGTGCCGGCCATCACCCCGCGGAAGCTGCGCCACGGATCGGGGCCGGGCGGGGTTTGCTCGGTCATCGCTCTCTCCTCACGCTCAGGCGGGGTCGCGGCGGAACAGCGAGCGCGCCGCGCCGGCGGTGATCACCGAGCCGGTGATGACGATGCCGGTGCCGGAATAGCCCTCGCGCTCGCTGCCGTGCTCCTCGACGATGGCGGTGGCCGTCTCGATGGCGTCGGGCAGCGTCGCGGCGCGCACCACCCGGTCCGGGCCGAAGTACTCCTCGGCGCGCTGCGCGAGCTCCTCGACCTCCAGCGCCCGCTCCGAGCCGTTGTGGGTGACGACGATCTGGTCGAACACCGGTTCCAGCGCGGCCAGGATGCCGCCGACGTCCTTGCCCGCCAGCACCGAGACCACCCCGACCAGGTAGCGGAAGTCGAACTCGCTCTGCAGCGCGCGCGCCAGCGCGGCCGCCCCGGCCGGGTTGTGGGCGGCGTCGATGAACACCGTCGGCGCGCTGCGCATGCGCTCCAGCCGGCCCGGGCTGCTGGCCGCGGCGAACCCCGCCCGCACCGCCTCCACGTCGAGCTGGCGCTGTTTACCGGCGCCGAAGAACGCCTCCACCGCGGCGAGCGCGAGCGCGGCGTTGTGGGCCTGGTGCTCGCCGTGCAGCGGCAGGAAGATCTCGCTGTAGACACCGCCGAGTCCCTGCAGCTCCAGCAGCTGCCCGCCGACCGCGACCTGCCGGGAGATCACCCCGAACTCGGAGTCCTCCCGGGCCACCGCGGCGTCGGCCCGCACCGCCTCGGCCAGCAGCACCTCCATCGCCTCCGGGGGCTGGCGGGCGATCACCGCGACGGTGTCGACGGGCGCCAGCTCGTCGGGCGGCTGGCGGGTGATGATGCCGGCCTTCTCCGCGGCGATCTGCGCGACGGTGTCCCCGAGGTAGTCGGCATGGTCGATGCCGATCGGGGTGATCACCGCGACCGGGGCGTTGACGACGTTGGTGGCGTCCCAGCGCCCGCCCATCCCGGCCTCCACCACCGCCACGTCGACCGGGGCGTCGGCGAAGGCGGCGAACGCCATCGCGGTGAGCACCTCGAACTTGCTCATCCGCGGCCCGCCGGCGGCCTGCGACTGTTCGTCGACCATCTGCACGAACGGCTCGATCTCGCGGTAGGTCTCGACGTAGCGGGCCGGGCTGATCGGCCGGCCGTCGACGGCGATCCGCTCGGTCACCGACTGCAGGTGCGGGCTGGTGGTGCGCCCGGTGCGCCGGTGCAGCGCGGTGAGCAACGCGTCGATCATCCGGGCCACCGACGTCTTGCCGTTGGTGCCGGCGACGTGGATCGACGGGTAGGCGCGCTGCGGCGAGCCGAGCATCTCCAGCAGGGCGGCGATGCGCGCGGTGCTCGGTTCCAGCTTGGTCTCCGGCCAGCGCTGGTCGAGCAGGTGCTCGACCTGCAGCAGGGCCGCGACCTCGTCGGGGGTGGGGTCCGGATCGGTCATCGAGCGGGACCGCCCCGGCCGGCGTCCGCCAGGGCCGCCAGCCGCGCGGTGATGCGCTCGACCTCCTCGCGGGCCACCTGCTGGCGGGCACGGATCTTGTCCACCACCTCGGCGGGCGCCTTGGCCAGGAACGCCTCGTTGCTCAGCTTCTTGGACGTGCCGTCGAACTCCTTCTGCGCGGCCGCGAGGTCCTTCTCCAGCCGGCGCCGCTCGGCCTCGATGTCGACGGTGCCGGAGGTGTCGACCTCCACCACGACGGTGCCCTGCGACAGCCGCACCTCCACCGCGGCCGACGGGCTGAACCCGTCGCCGGGCTCGGTCAGCCAGGCTAGCGCCCGCACCGCCGGGATGTGGTCGCCCAGCCCCGCCTCGGCGACCGCCGACAGCCGGGCGGGCACCTTCTGCCGGTCGGCCAGGCCCTGGTCGCTGCGGAACCGGCGCACCTCGGTGACCAGCTTCTGCACGTCGGTGATGCGACGGGCCGAGGTGTCGTCGAGGGTGATGCCGGAGGGCTTGGGCCACTCGGCGATGACCAGCGACTCGCCGCCGGTCAGCTGCTTCCACAGCGTCTCGGTGACGAACGGCATCACCGGGTGCAGCAGCTTGAGCAGGGTGTCGAGCACCGCGGCCAGCACCGCGTTGGTGTGCGTGACGCCCTCGGCCAGCTGCACCTTCGCCAACTCGACGTACCAGTCGCAGAACTCGTCCCAGGCGAAGTGGTACAGCGCCTCGCAGGCCCGGTTGAACTCGTAGGCCTCGAACGCCTCGTCGACCTCGACCCGCACCTGCTCGAGCCGGCCCAGGATCCAGCGGTCGGCGTCGGTGAGCGCGGCGGCGTCCGGCAGCGGCGCCGGGGCCGCCCCGTTGAGCAGCGCGAACCGGGTGGCGTTGAACAGCTTGGTGGCGAAGTTGCGCGACGCGCGGGCGTGGTCCTCGCCGATGG
>NZ_CALDGS010000104.1 GCF_937941905.1 uncultured Mycolicibacterium sp.
TGGCCGCGATCGACCCGCTGCTGCGGGCCGGGGGCCTCGACGGCGTCGACGCGCTGCGCGCCGCCGTCGGCGTCCGCTGAGGACGGCTAGAACCCGGTCCCGTGCACCTCGTGGCCGGGCTTCTCGGCGATCAGCCCGCGGTAGGCCTGCTCGACGGTGGCGCCGTGGTTGATCACCGCGTCCACCTCGCGCGCGATCGGCATGTTCACGTCGTGCTCGCGGGCGAACTCCATGATCACGCTGGCGGCCTTGACGCCCTCGGCGACCTGGTTCATCGAGGCGATGATCTCGCTGATCGGTTTGCCCGCGCCGAGCTGCTCGCCGACGTAGCGGTTGCGGCTGCGCTGGCTGGTGCAGGTGACGATGAGATCACCCATGCCGGCCAGCCCGGCGAAGGTGTCGCGGGAGCCGCCCATCGCCTCGCCGAGCTTGGCCATCTCGCGCACCGCCCGGGCCATCACCATCGCCCGGGTGTTCTCGCCGATGCCCAGCGAGTAGCCCATGCCGACGGCGATCGCGTAGACGTTCTTCAGCGCCCCGGCGATCTCCACCCCGACCACGTCGTCGGTGGTGTAGGTGCGGAACCGCTTGGTGCGGAACAACTCCGCCAGCCGGGCGGCCAGGTTCTGGTCCGGCATGGCCAGGGTGGCCGCCGCGGCGTAGCCCTCGGCGACCTCCCGGGCGATGTTCGGCCCCGCCAGGATGCCGGCCGGGTGTCCGGGCAGCACCTCGTCGACGATCTGGCTCATCCGCATGTTGGTGCCCTGCTCGAGGCCCTTGACCAGCGACACCACCGGCACCCAGGGCCGCAGGTTCTCGGCCAGCCGGGACAGCACCTCGCGGAACCCGTGCGAGGGCACCGCCATCACCAGCACGTCGGCGCGGTCGGCGGCCTCGGCGAGGTCGGTGGTGGCGCGCAGCGCCGGGCACAGGTCCACGTCGCCCAGGTAGCGCGAGTTGCGGTGGTTGTCGTTGATGTCGGCGGCCGTCTCCTCCGACCGCACCCACTGGATCGTCGGGGCGCGGCGGGCACAGATCGAGGCCACGGTGGTGCCCCAGGACCCGCCGCCGAGGACGACCACGTTGGGTTCGCGTGCAGCCATGGCGTCAGCGTAGGGCCGCCCCGCCCCCGCCAGTGCCCGATTCCGGCGCCCAAACGCACCTTTGGGCGGGAAAGTGCGAGAGGAGCCCGCCCGAACGTCGATCTCGGCGCGTCAGCGGTAGTTGGTGAACTGCAGCGCGATGTCGAGGTCGGCCTGCTTGAGCATCTGGATCACCGACTGCAGGTCGTCGCGCTTCTTGGAGCTCACCCGGATCTCGTCGCCCTGGATCTGGGTCTTGACGCCCTTGGGGCCCTCGTCGCGGATCAGCTTGGTGATCTTCTTGGCGTGCTCGGCGTCGATGCCCTGCTTGATGGTGCCGGTGACCTTGTACACCTTGCCGCTGGGCTTGGGCTCCTCGGCGTCGAAGGCCTTCATCGAGATGTCCCGGCGGATCAACTTCTCCTTGAACACGTCCACCGCGGCCTTGGCCCGGTCCTCGGTCGACGACGTGATTTCGATCACGGAATCGCCCTTCCAGGCGATGGTGGTGTCGGTGCCGCGGAAGTCGAACCGGGTGGCCAGCTCCTTGGCGGCCTGGTTCAGGGCGTTGTCGACCTCCTGCCGGTCGACCTTGCTGACGATGTCGAAGCTGGAATCCGCCATTGGATCCGTCCTCCTCGGTGTTCAGGGGGGCGTTTTCGTCTTTTCGCCATCCTCGTTGTACCCTGCTACTCGCAACAAACCGGAACACCCCCGGGGAGTGCGAGCCCGGCAGGTTGCCCGAGCGGCCAATGGGAGCGGACTGTAAATCCGTCGGCGTATGCCTACGCAGGTTCGAATCCTGCACCTGCCACACGAATCAGGCCCCCTCGATCGAGGGGGCCTGAGTCATTTCGGGCGGCGGGCCGGCCGATCCGCCCGCATCCGGGTCATCGGGAAAGAGGTGGCCGTAGTGGTTGAGTGTCAGCACCGCCGTCCTGTGGCCGAGCAGCATCTGGAGGCAACGTTCACATTGGGGATGCCGCTGCGGGGCATGAGGGGAACGTGTGATGCAAATCACGAAGGCGAGCCCCCGCGCGGCCTGGGAGCACCGTCGTCGCCGTCCCGCCGTTGTGGCAGCCTCGTCGCCCATTCTCAGGTAGCCGCCCCGCGCAGACGCGAACGCCGGCGCGTTCTCGCCGCGCCCAGCACCGGGGCGGTTTGCGCCGGATGTCGAGGGTCCTAACCGGATTCCTGTCGGATCAGTGGTGGACGGCGGACGGTGTCGTCTCGACGGTCTCCGGGGAAGCATGGAGAAGAACCGATCAGCGACGGTGGCTGGGTGCGGTCGGGACGTGCTTGGATTTGCAGGATGTAGCCGTCGGGGGAGTAGCCGAATCGGTTGGGCTTATCGAAGCCGTCCCGTTCGATGACTTCCCATCCCCACTGCTTCCAGATTTCGCCGGTGGCTGCAACTGCCTGTAGCAGGACGTACCGGCTCATGGCGTAAAGGTCGGTGGTGTCACTTCGGTTCCCTTCCCGGCGATTATCCGGCCCACGCTGCCGATCAGCAGAGGTGCCGCTCAGCTTCCTCGGTGATGTGCATGTTGCTCGCTCGGTCACTTTCAAGTCCCATAGCGTGGGCGGCCATAGCGACAGCCTGGTCGGCCTGTGACCGCGCTCTAGCGATAGGGGCGCCTGCGTCAAGTGCAGATCGCATGGCATTGCACGCGGTGCGGCCGAGTGCCAGTAATTGGCGATCTGTTGCGCTGATGAACAACATGTTGGGCTGGCGTAGCTGTCGGAGGTAGCCGTTTTCGGCGGCTCGGGCGGTGGGGGTTTCGCACGGTCAAAATCGCGTGATCGATCGGTGTTGCTGACGGGATCCCAGACTATTTGTGGCGATCTCGCGATGATGTCGATGAATTGGCATGGTCATCGCGGGTGCTTAATGAGGTTTGAAAGAGTGGTTAGAACGGTTTCACGTTCTCCACGCTGACGAACATGCCGTGCCCGGTAGTCGAATGTGTGAATTTTGTGCCGTGGGAGTCCGGGTTGATAATCCATCCGTTCACGTGGTAGGTCTTCCCGTATTCGAGCACGATGTCGCGGGAAATCGTTCCGGATGCCCCACCGATATTTCCGGTGTCCCAGTTGAACGCGCCCGATGCGCGGACGACAGCCAGGTTCCAATGATGGCCGGAAGCGTTGGTCGGCGCCTGGGGAAAGCCCGGGGTGTGCTCGCAGGCCACTAGGGGTCCGCCGCCGTGGAAAACGTCGTTCGCGTACACCAGGCAGCGAACCCTGCCGGATTGTGTCCGAACGTACTCACCATCGTCAGCCGAGGCGATGCCGATGAAAGCCGGCGTGCACATCGCAGCCAGTGTCAACGTCGCGACCCGGATGCATCTCGATGACAAGAACAACCGACCCCCCGAGGAACGCATCGGCGGTGACCCCTGCCGCGGGGCAGGTTAGCAGGTTCTCGACGGTCAGACCTGTTAATTGACGGGTTTGATAATTATTTGGACGTCAGGTACCGGAGGGTCGGAGGATCGGCCCGTTCGGGAAGGGGGCGCAGATGAGAACAGTGACAGCAGCACTTGCGATGGGCATCCTCGCAACCCTCGGGATCGCCGGTTCTGTCACACCGGCTGCGCAGGCCGAACCACAGTTCAGTGCCGCCGAGGAGCGATATCTTCAGGAGCTCTATCTGTTCGTCCATCCAAGCGTGACCGCGCCCCGACTTGTCGAGTTGGGGCACATTGCGTGCTCCGCCCGCCGCGCCGGCGCGACGTCGGACCAAGCCAGGGAGTGGGTCTGGCGCAAACTGGACTCCATTGGGGTGGTCAGTTCATATGCCGAGATGGGTTCGCTGGTCCACGTTGCGGTGGACAACCTGTGTCCGGAGGTCGGGTACCCGTAGATCGAGTCCGGCCGACGCCGCTTCGCGTGATGAATCACCACACGAATCAGGCCCCCTCGATCGAGGGGGCCTGACGTGTATCCGAACCGGTC
>NZ_CALDGS010000105.1 GCF_937941905.1 uncultured Mycolicibacterium sp.
GTACACCCAGCAGGACGGCGCCCACGACTGGCAGTTGTTCTAGAGTCCCGCCGAACAGACGCGAAAACCCCCAATCCCTTGGCGGATTGGGGGTTTTCGCGTCTTGTCGCCGGAGGAAGCCAGCGCGTCCTTGACCTGACTATATAAACGGTCATACCATTCGATCCACTGCGTATGGAGAGCGAGCCGTAAGAAAGGGGGTGCCCATGGCCGGTGTCTGGTTCGACGAGCTGTCGGTGGGACAGCGATTCGAACACCCCATCCGCCGAACGATCACCGAGACCGACAACATCCTGTTCACCGCGCTGACCCACAACCCCGCCCTGCTCCACCTCGACGAGGAGTACATGAAGGGCACCGAATTCGGTCGGCGCGTCGTCAACAGCGCGTTCACGCTCGGGTTGATGGTCGGCATCTCGGTGGGCGACACCACGCTTGGAACCGCGGTGGCCAACCTGGGCTGGGACGAGGTCCGCTTCCCCAAGCCGGTGTTCCACGGCGACACCATCCGGGTGGTGACCGAGGTGCTGGAGTTGCGGGAGTCGAAATCCCGCCCGGACCAGGGCATCGTGGTCTTCCTGCACCAGGCCTACAACCAGCACGACGAGCTGGTGGCGTCCTGCAAGCGCTCGGGTCTGCAGCGTAAGAGGCCGCGATGACCCGGCGGCTGATCCGGTCGTTCCTGTTCGTGCCGGGCGACAGCGACAAGAAGCTCGCCAAGGTGGCCGACTCGCCGGCCGATGCGTTGATCCTCGATCTCGAGGACGCCGTCGCCGAGCCGCGAAAGGCCGTTGCACGAGAGTTGGTTTCGCAGTACCTGCAGGACCGGCGAGGCCGGAACCGGACCCAGTTGTGGGTCCGGATCAACCCCCTCGGAACCGATCACGCCCTGCCGGATCTGACCGCGGTGATGGCGGGTGCGCCGGCGGGGATCGTGCTGCCGAAGATCGACGGTCCCGCCGACGTGCTGCGCGTCGGTCACTACCTGGACGCGCTGGAGGCGGTCCACGGCATCCCGCCGGGTAGTACCCGGATCCTGCCGGTGGCGACCGAGACGGCGCGCGCGCCGTTCTCGCTCGGTGAATTCGCGGCTGCAGGCATCGATCGATTGTACGGATTGACCTGGGGTGCCGAGGATCTCAGCGCCGCGCTGGGTGCGTCGACCAACCTGGGGCCGACGGGGGAATGGGCGGTCACCTACCAGACGGTGCGTTCGCTGGCCCTGCTGGCCGCCCGGGCAGCCGATGTCGAACCGGTCGAGACGCTCTATGCCGACATCCGTGACCTCGAGGGGCTGGCCGTCTCGTCGCGGCGGGCCCGCAGCGAGGGGTTCACCGGAAGGATCGCCATCCACCCGGCGCAGGTCGAGACCATCAACGCGGCATTCACCCCGTCGCAAGCCGAGATCGACTACGCACAAAGGGTGATCGCCGCGTTCGCCGACGGTGTGGGGACCGTTGCGCTGGACGGCAAGATGCTCGACGCGCCGCATCTGCGCCAGGCCGAGCGGGTGCTGGCGATGGCGTGCAGCGCCGGCGTGGTGGGGTGAGGCGGGCTACCCCCGCTGCGGGATCGAGAACCGCCCGATGTGGTGACGCGGCGACCGCGCCGTCTTGGACAGACTCCGGTGCAGGATCTGTCGGCCCGCGGTCGTTGCCGACCGGGGGTCGGAGATGACCGGATGAGAAGCAAGGGGCACAGAATGCAAATCAAAGCCGCGGTGGTGCAAGAGGTTGGCGCTCCGTTCACCCTGACCGATGTCGAGCTCGGCGAACCAGGGCCCGACGAGGTGCTGGTGAAGATCGCCGGTGTCGGCGTCTGCCACACCGATCTGGCCGTCAAGGAGGGGCATCTGCCGTTCCCGCTGCCGGGTGTGCTCGGCCACGAGGGGGCCGGGACCGTGGTCGCGGCGGGTACGGCCGTGACCGAGGTCGCCGTCGGCGACCAGGTCGCAATCAGCTTCAACAGCTGCAGCAACTGCCCCCGTTGTGCCGTCGGCGAGCCAGCCTACTGCCACAACTTCCTGGAGTACAACTTCGGCGGGGTGCGCCCGGATGGCAGCTCGGGGCTGTCGGCCGGCGGTACCAAGCTCGGAGGGAACTTCTTCGGGCAGTCGTCGCTGGCCACCCATGCCCTCGCCCACGAACGCAATGTGGTCAAGCTGCCGGCGGGGGTGCCGGTCGACATCGCCGGACCGCTCGGTTGCGGCATTCAGACCGGTGCCGGAGCGGTGATGAACTCGCTGGACGTGCAGCCCGGATCGTCGGTGGTGGTCACCGGTGCGGGGGCGGTCGGGCTCTCGGCGGTGCTCGCGGCGGTGGTCCGGGACGCCTCGCACATCATCGCGGTCGATCTGCAGGAGGGGCGGCGCAAGCTGGCTCTCGAGCTAGGCGCCACCCACGCCATCGATCCCACCGCCGGTGAGCTCGCCGAACAGATCCGCGCGATCGTTCCCGCCGGCGTGGACTACGCCATCGACACCACGGCAGTCGGCCCTGTGGTTGAGCAACTACTCGCCGCGGTGGCGATGCGGGGCAAGGTGGGCCTCATCGGCGTGCCCGCCGACCCGCAGGCGGTGTTCACCGTCGGCCTGCTGCAACCTCAGCTGGTCGGGATGACCATCCGCGGAATCGTCGAGGGTGACGCCGATCCCAAGACCTTCATTCCGTACCTGCTGGATCTGCACCGCCAGGGCAGGTTCCCGTTCGACAAGCTGATCACCAAGTACCCGTTCGATCAGATCAACGAGGCGGTCGAGGCGCAGCACCGCGGTGACGCGTTGAAGGTCGTTCTGACCCCGTAGCTCGGGCTGCTGATAACGCGAAAACATCTGCAAAGAAGGGGCTTATCAATGAAGTTCGACGATGTCATCGACCTGCTGGACCGCTCGGTCGGCGGTGCCGACGCCTATGTCGGGTCCCACGGTGCGTTCTGGCGCGGGGTGACGCGCGAACGCTTCCTGGAGATGAAAGTGGGCGGCCGCAAGCTGGTGACGCCGGGCGACGGCGCGAACTCGAATCTCGTGCTGTCGCTGCGGGGCCAGCCGCCGTTCGGCTCCGATCTCGACGAGCCGCCAGCCGGAGCGCTGCTGCCCCGGATGCCGGCATACCTCGATCCGTTGTCGGAGGACGAAATCCGGTTGATCGAGCAGTGGATCGACGACGGCTGCCCGTGACCGCGGGGGGTGATTCCTTCGGGTCGCACACCGCGCCGATCCCCCCAATGTAAGACCGCGGACCCCTCGACGTGGTGACGCGCGAACGCCGGCCCGTCATGAGACTTGAATCACCCCCAGTGCAGCCGAACCGCCGGAGACGATTCGAGAGAGGATTCAGAAATGGCCACCACTCAGCCTGTGGCACAAGCGATTCTGCCCGATGAGATCGCCCGGAAGATCGTGCTTCCGGAGGGCCACGCGGACCTGGACTCGCTGCACGCGGCCTACCGCTGGATGCGCCAGAACATGCCGGTAGGCAAAGCCGTTGTCGACGGCTTTGACGAGCTCTGGCTCGTCGCCAAGCACGCCGACATCCTCCAGGTCGAGGGGATGCCGGAGGTGTTCGCCGCCGGTGGCGGCCCCGACCACCCGGGGAGCCACAACCCGATCCTGCAGAACCAGGCCGGCGACCAGTTCATGAAGAACACCGTTGGGACCGTGCGCATCATGGACGCCCTGTCGTACATGGACGGTGCCGAACACTCCGCGATGAAGGCGATCGCCTTCGACTACTTCAAGCCCAGCCGGGTGGCCAAGCTCGAGGATCAGATCCGGCAGTTGGCCCGGGCGTCGATCGACAAGCTCAAAAAGGTCTCCGAACAGGGCGAGATCGATCTGGTAACCGACTGGGCGCTCGGCTTCCCGCTGCACGTGATCATGAGCCTGTTCGGGGTGCCGCCGGAGGACGAGCCGCTCATGATGAAGCTTACCCAGGAGTTCTTCGGCACCGCCGACCCCGAACACCAGCGCGACGACATCGAGGCGATGACGCCTGAGGCGATGGCCCAGCAGTTCGTGGCGAGTTTCCAGGAGTTCTGCGGCTACTTCGAGAACCTGCTGCAGGACCGGCGCGCCAATCCGCGCGACGATCTGGCCACCATTATCGCGCAGGCCCGGCGGGCGGACGGCGAGTACTGGCCGGCCTCGTTCGCCTACGGCTGGTTCATGCAGGTGTGCACCGCCGGTCACGACACCACCTCGTCGACGCTGGCCGGCACGCTCAAGGCGCTGGCCGAGCATCCCGATGTGCTGGCGCGGGTGAAGGCCGATCTGTCGCTGGTGCCGAAGATGGTGGTCGAGGGGGTCCGCTACGTCGCGCCGGTCAAGCACTTCATGCGGATCGCGCTGACCGACACCACACTCGGCGGCCAGACCATCAAGGCCGGCGAACGTGTCATGCCGCTGTTCCAGTCCGGTTGCCGGGACGAGGATCTCTTCGAAAACCCGGACGTGTTCAGCCTGGATCGGGAGAACAACTCGCACCTGGGCTTCGGGTTCGGCCCGCACACCTGTGTCGGCCAGCACCTGGCCAAGCTCGAGCTGCGGATCATGTTCGAGGAGCTGCTCCCGCGTCTCGAGTCCATCGAGATCACCGGGCCGGGCAGCCTGACCGCGACGAACTTCGTCGGTGGCCTCAAGCATCTGCCGGCCCGGGTGAAGATCTCCTGACGGAACGGGACACCATGACGACGATCGAATACAACCAGCTCTACATCGGGGGCACCTGGATCGTGCCGGCCGGAACCGGCACGATCGAGGTCCACTCGCCGGCCACCGAGGAACGGATCGGTAGTGTGCCGCGGGGCGGTGAGGCCGACGTCGACGCCGCCGTCGCGGCGGCCCGGGCGGCCTTCGACGCCCCGGACGGCTGGGCGAGCTGGGAAGCCAAGGACCGCGCCGAGGTGCTCGAGCGGTTCGCCAGGGAACTCGAGGCCCGCGCGGCGGAGACGGCCCGGCGGGTGTCGATGCAGAACGGCATGCCGATCTGGCTCGCCAACAACTTCGAGGCCGGATTCCCCGCCCTGCTGCTGCGCTACTACAGCGGGCTGATGACCGGGGCGCCGGCCGAGGAGGTACGGCCCGGCATGCTCGGCGGTTCGTGCCTGGTTTCCAAGGAGCCGATCGGCGTGGTTGCGGCGATCGTGCCCTGGAACGTCCCGCAGGCGATCTCGTTCCTCAAGATCGCACCGGCCTTGGCCGCCGGGTGCACCGTCGTGCTGAAGCCGGCCGAGGAGACGGTGCTCGACGCGTTCCTGATGGCGGAGGCCGCGGTCGCAGCCGGGCTGCCGCCCGGGGTACTCAACGTGGTGCCGGGCGGGCGCGAGCTGGGGGCCTATCTGGTCGCACACCCCGGGGTCGACAAGGTGTCCTTCACCGGTTCCACGGCGGCCGGCCGGGCCATCGCCCGGACCTGCGGCGAGCTGCTGCGCCCGGTGACCCTGGAACTCGGCGGCAAGTCCGCGGCCATCCTGCTCGACGATGTGGACCTGTCGGCCTCGCTGGAGAACCTGTTCGCCTGCACGTTGTTGAACAACGGGCAGATCTGCTGGCTGGGTACCCGGGTCCTGGTCCCGCGCAACCGGTACCAGGAGATCGTCGACGCGATCACCGATCTGGCCAAGGCGCTGAAGGTCGGCGACCCGCTGGACCCGGAAACCAAGATCGGTCCGCTGGTTTCGCGGCGGCAGCAGGAACGCGTCGAGGGCTACATCGAGAAGGGCAAGGCCGAGGGCCGCATGACCACCGGTGGCCGGCGGCCGTTCGACCGCGGCTTCTTCATCGAGCCGACCATCTTCGCCGACGTGGACAACCAGGCGACGATCTCGCGCGAGGAGATCTTCGGGCCGGTGCTGTCGCTGATCCCGTACGGCAGCGACGAGGAGGCCATCGCGATCGCCAACGACAGCGACTACGGGCTGGGCGGCAGCGTGTGGTCGGCGGATCCGGACCGGGCCATCGCGGTCGCCCGCCGAGTCCACTCCGGCACCGTCGGGGTGAACCACTACACCAACGACCCGGTCGCCCCGTTCGGTGGCATCAAGAAGAGTGGTTGGGGACGTGAACTCGGTCCGGAGGGCCTTGCCGGGTTCCAGGTGCACAAGACCGTGTATCTCCCACCGGGCGAGGCGAAGTGAGTCGCTGTTGAGGTCGGTGGCTGGGCGCGCGGGGCCCAGCCACCACTGTGCTCCGGAGATAGCCCGTTGAGTTGCCGATTGTGAGCGTGTCATCGATGTCTGCCCCCATCTCGACCCCCACCGCACAGGTCCGTGAGTTCACCGCCGAACTGGTGGTGCGGAGCCGTACCAGTGTCGCCGACGGCGTGGTCCTGCTCGACCTTGCCGACCCGTCCGGAGCTGCGCTGCCGCGATGGGAGCCCGGGGCCCATATCGACTTGTGTCTGGAAAACGGCCTGACACGCCAGTATTCGCTGTGCGGCGACTTCGACGACCACAGCATCTGGCGCATCGGGGTCCTGCTCGATCCGAACAGCCGGGGTGGTTCCAAGTTCGTGCATGAACAACTCCGGGAAGGATGCCGGGTACGGGTACGGGGACCGCGCAATCACTTCCAGCTCGTCGAGGCGCCCCGTTACCGATTCATCGCCGGCGGCATCGGCATCACACCGATCCTGGCGATGGTCGAACAGGTGCACCGGGCTGGCCAGGACTGGACCCTGCTCTACGGTGGCAGGACTCGGGCGTCGATGGCCTTCGCCGACGAGCTGGCGACGAGATTCCCGGGCCGCGTGACCATCTGGCCGCAGGACGAGCGGGGGCTGCTCGACCTGGAGACGGCGCTGAAGGACCCGGCCGACGACACGCTGGTGTACTGCTGCGGGCCGGAGGGGCTGTTGACCGCGGTGGAGCAACATTGCGCGCACTGGCCTGCGGGTGTGTTGCACGTCGAGCGGTTCGCCGCCAAGCAGATCACCGTCGACGACTCCGCCGCATTGGACCGGTTCGAGGTCGTATGCCGCCGGTCCGGGGTGACCATCGAGGTGGCGGCGCACGAGTCGATCCTCGAGCGGCTCGAGGCTGCGGGGGTGCCGATCACAGGGAGCTGCTACGAAGGGATCTGCGGAACCTGTGAGGCCCGGGTGCTGGAGGGGTCGCCGCTGCATCGTGACTCGGTGCTCAACGACGCCGAGCGCGACAGCGGATCGGTGATGATGGTCTGTGTCTCGGGTTCCCGCGGCGAACGGCTGGTGCTGGACCTATGACCAATTTCCCGAAGAAGTGCTGGTATGTCGCCGCCACCTGTGGCGAGCTCGGTCGCGCCCCGGTCGGGCGGCGCCTGCTGGGTAAGGACGTCGTGCTCTGGCGCGGCGCCGACGGACGGGTAGCGGCGTTCGAGAACCGTTGTGCCCACCGCGGGTTCCCGCTGGATCGGGGGCGCATCGAAGGGCAGACGCTAGTCTGCGGCTACCACGGCTGCACCTACGACCGGGACGGCTGCTGTCGCTACACCCCGGCGCAGGCGCAGGCCCCGGTCGACATGCGGGTTACGGTCTATCCGGTGCGTGAGGATCCGCCGTTCGTATGGATCTGGCTTGGCCCGCCGGCGGCGGCCGCAACGGTCGAGCCGCCGGCCACACCGTGGATTGACGAGCCGTTCTGGACCACGTTCGGCAACTCCTGGCGGGTGCGCGCCAACTACATGATGGTGCACGAACACCTGCTGGACTTCAGCTACGCACCGGTCGTCCACGCCGGCGACGTGCCGTCCGGGCTGGACCGGATGCCGGCGTTCAGTCAGGTCGAGGTGACCGAGACGACGGTGTCCTACCTGCGGCGGATACCCGGAATGCCGCTGACCGACTGGCAACGCCGGGCCACCGGCCTGGACCCGAACCTGCGCTACGACCACAGCGAGAGCGGCACGTTCGTCTCCCCGGCCATGCACCGGCAGTACTGGGCCGTCGAGGGCCCGGACGGCCGTCAGTACGTCACTACCCGCACCCACGCCATAACCCCGGAGACCGAGGAGTCGAGCCACGTGTTCATGCAGTCGTCACGGAACTACCGGCTCGACGACTCGGAGGTAACGGCGGTGCTGCGGACGTTCCTTGATCGGGTCGTCGCCCGCGACATCGAGGTCCTGGAAATGGTCGGGGCACATTCCGGCTATGACGGGTGGCGCGGGGGCGTGGAGTTCCAGTCCGACGCGGCGGCGGCGCGGGCACGCCGGATAGTCGGGGTGATGCTCGCGAGGGAGGCCGGCCGTGCACCGATACGCCCCGGGTTCGCGCCGACGCAACGCGGTTATGCCCGCGGTGCGCGCCGGAGGGGCCCGGCACCGTCGGCGTCCTAGCTGGCTCCGGCCAATTCGCGCGGACGGGCCTTCGTCGCCATCCCGCTCCGGTCGTCCCCCCGACGGGGGATGCGGCGCGCTCTGCTACGACGCCGGATCCGGCGTGTGTGCCGGTTCGCCGCGCCGTTGATCTGGGACCGGTGGAGGGTGGGCCGGCGCCCGGGAAACCGATAGGCCTGAGTTTGGACACCTCGGCAGATTCTCGGAGTTGATAGTCGTTTGACCTGCGGTGTTTGTCTTTCGGGTGGGTGTTTTGGGGTACTAACCGGGTAGGTTCGTGCGGTGGCGTACGTG
>NZ_CALDGS010000106.1 GCF_937941905.1 uncultured Mycolicibacterium sp.
TCGAAGTACTCCTCGGCCATCAGCAGGATGCCCTCGGCGTACGCACGGGTGAACGTGATGCTGCCGTAGTCGTCCATCAGCGCCCGGATCCGGCGCACCTGCGCGGCGGTGCGCTCGGCGCGGGCGCGGCGCAGCACGTCGCGCACGAACGTGCGGTCGGCACCCCGCGCCACCGACATCAGGTGCACCAGCGGCAGCGTGCGTTTGCCCTCGTAGAGGTCGCCCAGGATCTCCTTGCCGTAGGTGTGCTCGTCGCCGACGAGGTTGAGCAGGTCGTCGCGGATCTGGAAGGCCGCGCCGAAGTGGAAGCCGAACCGCACCAGCGGGGCGAGATCGGCGGTGCCGCGCGACCCCACCAGCGCCCCCACCCGCAGCGGGTGGATGGTGGTGTACCAGCAGGTCTTGTGCATGATCAGGTCGAGGTAGTCGGCCGGGCCGAGGTCGACGACCTCGTCGTGCAGCCAGCCCAGCTCGATGGCCTGCCCCTCCAGGGTGCGCAGTGCCATGGTGTCGAACTCGGCCCACACCGCCTCGGCCAGTTCGTGATCCAGCCGGGCGGTGGCCCGGCGCAGCACCTGGCCGGCCACCACCGCGAGGCCGTCACCGACGTTGATGGCCGCGGCAGTACCGTGGGCGGCGGCCAGGGTGGGCCGGCCGCGGCGCATCAGGCTGCCGTCGGCGACGTCGTCGTGCACCAGAAACGCGTTGTGCAGCAACTCGATCGCCACGGCGATGCCGACCAGGTCGGCGGTGTCGGCGCCGAACACCCGCCCGGTGGCCTGGCACAGCGCCGGGCGCAGCCCCTTGCCCGGCCGCGACGGGTACTCCCGCATCGGCGCGTACAGCCACCGCGCCGGTTCGCCGTCGGGCAGCGCGTCGAGCATGGCGCGCCGGATGTCGCGGGCCACCTCGCGCAGCCGGTCCTCGACACGCGCGACGAGTTCGGCGTCGGCGAGACCGGTCATGACGCCGCGACGGTGCGGGCGACCGGCAGCCACACCTCGGGGTGGCCCTCGATCTGCAGGACGCCGCGGTAGACCCCGGGCGGCGCGGTCACGGCGGCCGCGTCGAGCTCGACCTCGACGAGCCGGCGTGCCCCGGCCGGCACCACCGGCCGGCCCGGAACGGCCACCGGCGCGGGCAGCACCGATCCGTCGGCGGCCTGCAGCGGGCTGCAGTGCAGGGCCACCGGCCCGATGTCGGTGCCGCCGCTGTTGTGCAGCCACAGCTGCGCCGGGGCCGATCCGTCGATCGTCACCGTCCCGGCGCAGTGCGCGGTGGCCAGGTCGATGCGCGGGCCGCCGCCGGGCGCCCCGCGCGGCTCGCCGCCCAGCAGGAACTGGCCCAGCAGGGTCCACCAGGACCGGATCAGCGGTTCCAGGTCGGTGGCGCCGAACAGGTCGGCGCGCCGGCCGGCCGACAGCGGTGGGGCGGGTTGCGGCCCGGCGCCGAAACCGGCGCCGGCCGCGGTGAGAAACCGGTCCACCAGGGCGCCGGCGGCGCGGACGCCCTCGGCCTGGACGGCGCTGAGCGCGCGAATATTGGCCCGCGCGTCGAACACCGACGCCCAGGGTAGCTCGGCGCCCGCGCCGTGGTGGTTTCCGCCGGTCCCGGTGTCGACCATCGCGTCCGCCCCTCCGCCGGTCAAACCGGCCCGAATCCGTCCCCGTGCGGTTATGCTAGCTGCGCAAACGGGGGTTGGAGGGCCGATGGCCGACCTGCGCGATCTGCTCGAGCTCTACGGCGCGCTCGACGCGGCGGCGGCCGCGGATCCGGCAGCAGCCGAGACGTTGAACACCTTCCTGCCCGGCGCCGCAGCGAACACCGGTTGGTATGCCGAGCTGGAACGCTTCTTCTTCGGCGACCAGGCCCGCAGCACACCGGATTTCGCCGCCGCGTGCCGGCGCATCGCGACCGGCGCGGAGCTCACCCCACCGCAGAAATCCCGGCTGCTCTACGGCATCTCGGTCGCCGCGCGGATCGCGCAGACCAGCCCGGACGCCCCGCTCGGTGACCGGACCGAGCTGGTCGAGGGGCTCACCGCGGCGCTCGCGGCGGTGGGGCCCGCGACGGTGCCGCCGACCGAGCGGCGGCGGACCGCGGCGGCCGATCTCGACGAGTACCTCGAGGCGGTGGCCACCGGGCTGCACGGCCGCAACGACTTCTACGAGCTGCGGCGCGCGCTGGCCACCCCGGACGCCACCCGGAAGGCGTCGCTGCTGCAGCACAAGGTGCTCGTCGATCCCGCCACCCTGGCGGTGCCGTTGTGCCGGGCCGCGGTCCGCGTCGTGGACGGGACACGGGCGGTGGTGGTGGACACCGACATGCGGTCGGCCACGGTGCGGCTCGTCAACCTCAAACAGGTGGTGAACCCGTTCAACTGGGCCGACAACTACCCCGACTTCTTCATCGCGATGGAACACCTCGCCGAGCCGCCGTACCGGCCCGACCGGTGGCGGCGGGTGCGGGAGACGGTGGGGTTCAAGCAGGTTCCGGCCACCTGGCTGCGCACCGGGCTGAAGTACTTCGCCACCGAGAGTGCCGGCGAGGCGCGCATCGACTACGACCTCGACGAGCCGGTCCCCGCGCCCGGCTGCGACGGGCGGGTCACCGTCGACCACGGCTACGTCAACCTGCGGGCCGACAATCCCGACCGCGACGAACAGCGGCCCGGTGTGCGGGTGCGCACCCGCAAGGTGGTGCGCATCAGCGGCCTGTCCCCGTTCGCCCAGCAGCGGCTGGTCTGCCTGACCGGCTACGGCACCGCTTCCCAGGAGTTCCTCTTCGGCCCGGCCACCGAGCCCGTCCCACCGGACCGAAAACCGTTCACCTACTACGACATCGGTGATCCCGGCGCATCCGCCCCGGCCGGGGCGCAGGAGCCGGACACCCATGCGGTGGTCACCGCGGTCGGCATGTGGGCCGAGACCGTCGGGGCGATCGGCGACGCCTCCTTCGCGCTGGCCGGCAAATGGCTCGACGGGCAGCTCACCACCGAGGACGTCACCGCCTACGGCGGCCTCGTCGGCGCCCGGCTGGCCGCCGCGCCGCTGGAGTACCTGAGCCGGGTCAACCGGCCGCGCTACCCCGGGGGTGCGCCGTGACCACCCCGGGTCTCCGCCCGGCCGCCGAGTTCGTGCGCGGCTATCTCGGACAGATCGTGGCGGTTGCCGAGCGGGCGTCGCAGACCGACAAGGCCGGCCAGTGGGGGGTGGACGGCTGGGTGCGGGTGATCCACGACCTGATCGATGTCCAGGTCCGCGCCTACGCCGGACTGGTGCACCTGGGCATGGGCGGTCCGCCGCCGGTCGGCGCACCCGGCCCCGAGCTGCCGCCGGAACCGGTGCCGGTGCCCGGGTCCAAGCCCTACCCGCGGCGGCTGGACGTCTCCGCGCTGACCCGGGTGGGCCGCCCCGACGTGACCCTGCCGCGCTCGGCGGTGCAGGTCGACCCGGAGCTGCCGGCCGGCGCCGCGCGGTTCCACATCCGGCTGCTCGACGGGCACTACCTCGGCCACAACTACACCGGCTCGGCGACGCTGACCGTGCCGGACACCAACGCCGTGGACGCGGTGTTCGACTTCACCGTGGGGCTGTGACCGGTACCGGGGCCCGGCCGAACGTCGACGAGCTGATCGACGGCGCCGTAGCGGCCCTCAACCGCGGCGACCGCGCCACCGCCGACGCGCTGGCCGGGCAGGTGCTCGCCGTCGACCACGCCAACCCCGATGCCGAGGAGCTGCTGGCCGCCCCGGCCGACAGCGGTGAGCTGCGCCGGTTGACCATGCTGTTCGCCGATCTGGTGGATTCCACCGCGCTGTCGACCCGGGTGGACCCGGAGGTGTACCGCACCGTGGTGGGCGGTTACCGCGCCGAGGTGATCCGGCTGGTCGAGCACTACGAGGGGCATCTGTGCTCCACCAAGGGCGACGGACTGCTCGCCGTGTTCGGCCACCCGCGGCCGCACGAGGACGACGCCCGCCGCGCGGTGCAGGCCGGGTTGGAGATCACCCGCACGGTGGCCGCGCTCAGCGCGCGGGTGCGGCACCGGTTCGGGTTCGACATCGCGGTGCGGGTCGGCGTCCACCGCGGCCTGGTCTATCTCGACATCACCCAGGACGACGTGTACGGACTGGGGGTGAACCTGGCCGCCCGGGTGTGCAGCATCGCCGATCCCGGCACCGTCGCGGTGTCGGCCGCGATCGCACGGGTGGTCGGCGGCACGTTCGAACTGGCCGAGCGGCCGGCGCAGCAGGTCAAGGGGGTCGACGAGCCGGTGACGTCCTACCGGGTGGTCGGCGAACGGGACGCCACCCGCTCCCCGCGCGGGCCGCTGGTGGGCCGGGAGCGCGAGCTGGCGGTGCTGCGCAAGGCCTGGGCGCGGGCCGCCGCCGGCGGGCTCACCACCCCGGGGGTGGTGCTGTCCGGCGAGGGCGGCATCGGCAAGAGCCGGCTGGCCCGCGCGGTCGCCGATCAGGCCGCCCGCGACGGCGCGGTGGTGCTGGAGCTCTACGGGTCGCCGTTCCACACCGACGTCGGCCTGCGTCCGGTGCGCCGGCTGCTCGAGCGGCGCTGCGGCATCGGCCGCGACTCCGACCCGGCCGGGACACTGGCCCGACTGACCGCCGAACTGCGTTGCCGCGGGCTGGATCCCGACAGCCTGGTGCCGTTGCTGGCACCCGTGCTGGGCATCGGGCCGGAGAGCGGCTACCAACCGGTGACCGCCAACGCCGGCCGGCTCTACGACCGGATCGCCGCCGCGGTGCGCGACTACCTGCGGGCCTGCGTCGGCGCCGGCCCGGGCCTGCTGCTGGCCGAGGACGTCCACTGGTACGACGAGGACACCGTCGAGGTGCTGCAGAACCTGCTGCGGGAGCGGCCCGAGCGCCTGCTGGTCGTCGTCACCGGCCGCCGGGTACCCGAGCTCGAGGGCACGGTGCGCCTGGCGCTGCCGCCGTTGACCGCCGACGAGTCCGACGTGCTGATCCGCACCCTGCACCCGCAGATGGCCGCCGACGACCGCGAGGCGGTGCGCCGGCGCTGCGACGGCATCCCCCTCTACATCGAGGAGGTGGTGACGAAGGTCAAGGAGCTGCGGGCGGATCCGCGTCAGCCCGGGGAGGTCCCGGACACCCTCTACGAGACGCTGATGGCCCGGCTGGGCTCCGACCGTGCCGCGCTGCCGGTGGTGGAGGCCGCGGCACTGATCGGCAGCCTCGTCGACCGCCGGCTGCTGGCCGAGGTGGTCGACCTCCCGCCGGAGCGGCTCGACCCGGTGCTCGAGCTGCTCACCCGGTCGGGGGTGCTGCGGCCGTTCGGCGCCGGGAACTGGCGGTTCCGCCACGAGTTGCTGCGCGAGGTCGCCGCCGAGCTGTCCCCGCCGTCGCAGCGGCGCCGGCTGCACAGCCGCATCGCCGACGCGCTGGTCCACACCGCCGCCGACGGCACCCCGGAGTGGAAGCTGGTGGCGCTGCACTGCCAGGCCGCCGAACGGTTCGCCGACGCCGCGGCGGCCTACCAGAAGGCCGCCGGCGACGCCCGACACCGCGGGGCGCTCGGCGAGGCGCGCACCCACCTCACCCGCGCGCTGGAGAACGTGCAGCGGATGCCGGCGGGCCCGGACCGCGACCGGCGCGAGGTGGCGGTGCGCCTGGAGCGGGGGTTCCTCACCTACGCCGCCGCGGGGCACGCCAGCACCGACGCGGCCGCGGAGTTCGAGCGCTGCCTGCACCTCATCCGGCCCGAGCCGAGCCGCGAGCTGCTGGCCACCTTCAGCGCGCTGTGGGGCTACTTCGCCACCCGCGGGGATCTGCGCCGCTGCGAGCGGATGATCGACGCGCTGACCGACCGGCTGGGCAGCATGCCGGAGTGGTATCTGGCGGCCAACGACGTCTGCCGCGGTGCCCTGCACCTGCTGCGCGGTGACTTCCGTTCGGCGCGAACGACATTGGAGCACGCCACCGCCGCGCTGGAACGGTCCGGGGCGCCGGATGTCGACACCGCCTGGTTCGCGCCCAACGAGCCGCTTGCCGGCGGGCTGGCGTTCCTGGGCCTGGCCCGCTTCGTGCAGGGCGACCTGGCCGCGGCCGAGGCGGCGTTCACCGCGGTGGAGAACCGGTGCGAGCGACTGGCGTTCCCGCACGGACCGTTCACGCTGTGCTACGCACGCGGGGTGGAGACCCTGACCCGCATCGAGTCCGGGGATCTGCGCCGGGCGGCCGCCCTGGCCGAGGAGATCGCCCAACGGGGCCGCCGGCACGGCTTCGACGAGTGGGTGATGATCGCCGAGTGCAACCGGCACTCGGTGGCGGCACGCACCCTGCTGGCCGCCGGTGAGCGCGATCCCGCGGTGCTGCAGCCGCACATCGACGCCAACGCCGCGATCGTCTCGGCCTGGCGCGCGGCGGCGATGATGACGTTCCTGTCCTGCTACGACAGCGTGCTGGCCCGGTTGCTGCTGGCCGCCGGCCGGTCCGAGGCCGCCCGGGCCCACCTCGATCTGGCGCTGCGCACCGGCGCCGAGACCGGAATCCGGTTCTACGACGCGGAGTTGCTGCGGGTGCGGGCGCACACCCATCCCGACCCGCGGCAGCGGCACGCCGGGTTGTGCGAGGCGATCGAGCTGGCCCGCGCGCAGGGCGGGGCCACCTTCGAAGTCCACGCCGCCGCAGATGATTTCGAGCTTGTCGGGGAACCGGCCCGGCCGGCGCTGACCGAGGCGCTGAACCGCTTCCCGGCCGCGGCGACCTGGCCGGCCCTGGCCCGGGCACGGGCGCTGCTGCGGTGAGCCCCCCGCGCGGCCGGGTGGCCGTCCTGGGCGGCGGCATGGCCGGGCTGGCCGCGGCCTGGCGGCTGTCCGAACCCGGCTGGCAGGACCGCTTCGAGTCCATCACGGTCTATCAGCGCGGGTGGCGGCTGGGCGGCAAAGCGGCGTCCAGCCGGGGCCGGCACGCCCGCATCGAGGAGCACGGGCTGCACATCTGGCTGGGCTCCTACGACAACGCGTTCGCGCTGCTGCGCGAGTGCTACGCCGAACTGGACCGCCCGCGCACCGACCCGCACTGCCCGATCCGGTCCTGGGACGAGGCCATGGTGCCCGCCGACAACCTGGCGATGGCCGAGCGCTGGGGCGAGGGCTGGCTGGTGTGGCCGGGCCGGTTCGCCGGCAACGGTCGACTGCCCGGCGAACCGGGTGGTGACGGCCGGGAGCTGACCGTGGTGGAGTTCGTCCGCCGGGCCGCCCGGCTGCTCACCGATTTCGCCGAATCACTGGGCGAGCACGCCGGTTTCGCCCCGACCGGCACGCCCGATCCGGCGCTGCTGCGGGCGCTGGCGCTGCTGCGCCACACCCTGCGGGCGGCCGCCCGGGTGGAGCCGGACCCGGTGGCGCTGTTGCGCGACGGACTGCTGCCGCGGGCCGTCCGGGCCGCTTCCGACGTGCTCGACACCGACCGGCGCCCCGACCACCGCCGGTTCTGGCTGCTGGCCTCGCTGCTGTCCGCCACCATCCGCGGGCTGGTGGTCGACAACCTGGTGACCGACCCGCGGGGCTTCCGGGCGATCAACGACGAGGAGTACGGGCAGTGGTTGCTGCGGCACGGGGCACATCCCGACGTACTGGACTTCTCACTGGTGCGCGGGCTGTACGACATGGTGTTCGGCTATGTCGACGGCGACTACCGGCACCCGGCGTTCGCCGCCGGGCTGGGCGTGCTGCTGACCGGGATCGCGCTGTTCGGCTACCAGGGCGCGTTCTTCTGGAAGATGACCGCCGGCATGGGCGATGTGGTGATCGCCCCGCTGTACCAGGCGCTGCGCCGGCGCGGGGTGCGGTTCGAGTTCTTCCACCGCCTCGACGCCCTGCACCTGCACCCGGCCGGCCACGTCGTGGACGCGGTGCGGTTGGGCCGCCAGGCCCGGCTCGCCCCGGGGGTCGACGAGTACGACCCGCTGATCCGGGTCAAGGGGCTGCCGGTGTTCCCGGACGCCCCGTTGGCCGACCGACTCGAGCCGGGTTTCGAGGCCGCCGGCATGGAGTCGCATTTCGGGCCGCGCCGCGACGTCGGGACCGTGGTGCTGCGCCGCGGGGTGGACTTCGACCACCTGGTCCTGGCGGTGTCCTTGGGCATGGTGCCGCTGGTGGCCGGTGAGCTCGTCGCCGACCGGCCGGAGTGGCGGGAGATGACCACCCGGGTGCGCACGGTGGCCACCCAGGCCTTCCAGTTGTGGCTGCGCCCGGAGGAGTCCGCGCTGGGCTGGGACCGGCCCGGGGTGACCACCAGCGGTTACGTCGCGCCGTTCGACACCTGGGCGTCGATGCCGCAGACGCTGTGGGCGGAGGACTGGCCGGAGCAGGACCGGCCGCGCACCGTCGCCTACTTCTGCGGGGCGTTCGACGCCGAGTGGCCGCCGGAGGGGGATCCGCACACCTACGTGCAGCGCTGCCGGCAGCGCGTGTTCGACGCCGCGATCGACTATCTCGACCACCACGTGGGGCTGTACCTGCCCGGCGCGGTGGGGCCGGACGGGTTCGACTGGCGGCTGCTGGCCGGGGTCGACGGCCGGCGCGGCGCCGAGGCGCTGGCCACCCAGTACGTCAGTGTGAACATCGATCCGTCGGACCGCTACGTGCAGTCGGTGCCCGGGTCGGACCGGTACCGGCTGCGGCCGGACGAGAGCGGCTACGACAACCTGGTGCTCGCCGGGGACTGGACCGACACCGGCATCAACGCCGGGTGCATCGAGGCCGCGGTGATCTCCGGTCTGCAGGCGGCCAATGCGCTGGCCGGACGCGGCCGCTACCACCGCATCCGCGGGTTCTGGATGCCGTGAGGGTTCGGCGGCCCGCGGGCCGCCGGGGGCGGCTCTCGCATCGAGCGCCACCGCCGCGCCCCACGCGCTAGG
>NZ_CALDGS010000107.1 GCF_937941905.1 uncultured Mycolicibacterium sp.
TCGCAAGCGCCGCTCCGTGCACTTTGGTCGCGGTCGCAAGCGCCGCTCCGTGCACTTTGGTCGCGGTCGCAAGCGCCGCTCCGTGCACCTTCGTCGCCGTGGCTCCGGCCTGCAGGCCGTGCTCCAGCTTCTCCACCAGCGGGTGCTCGGTCACCGGCGCATCCCCGCCCGGCAGCGCCGCACCGACCTTCGCGGCGGCCCGGCGGCTGCGCCAGGCCAGCGACGGCCGGCCCTCGGTGTCCACCGCGGCGATGATCAGCCCGCCCAGCAGGCTCACCTCGGTCAGGAAGGCCCGGCGCTCGTCGGCCTTGCGCTGCGGGTCGGTCTCGGTCCAGAACGGGTGCCCGGCCAGTCCACCGGGCACCAGCGACGCCGCCAGCACCGCCGAGGCCAGGCGCGGGGCCCGGCCGAGGGCCAGCAGCGCCCCGCCGGCGATCTGCACGGCGCCGGTGACCTTGGCGACCAACTCGGCGTCGGCGGGCACTTTCTCGCCCACCGGGCCGGGCAGTCGGCTGAGTCCCTCCAGTGCCGGGCGGGCCGCATCGGCGGCGGGTTTGGTGCTGCGCAGGGTATCGATGCCACGGCCGATGAACACCGCGGACAACATCGGGCGGGCGATGCGACGGATCAACATGCCGCCGGGGTTCCCCCGCGCGGACCGCGGCAAACCGGCTAGCAGCGTTTCGACAGGGGCAGCGCCACCCAGAACACGCCCAGCGCCAGCAGTGCGCACCCGCCGGCGATCGCCGCGGCGGTCGGCCCGAGCACCATCTGGAACACCAGGGTCGCCACCCCGGCCAGGGTCAGCCCCAACAGCGCCAGCCCGACCATCGCCAGCCGGTGCGAGGTGGCCACCAGCACCGCCAGCTTGCGGCGCCGGAACAGGAAGCGGTGCATGCCCACCGGCGCCACCATCAGGATCGTCGCGCCCAGCGAGCACGACACCGTGATCAGGTACACCAGCCGGGTCGGGCCGGTGACCGCCTCGAAGCCGTCGGCGAACGGCAGGGTGAGCAGGAACCCGGTCAGCAGCGCCACCCCGGTCTGCAGCACCCGCAACTCCTGCAACAGGTTCGCCCAGTTCCGGTCCAGGCGCTGCAACTCCGTCTCGTGGCGTTCCGGATCCCATCCGGCCGGGACGTCCGCGGGCTCGTGGCGCACCCGTCGATTCTCCCAGCCCCCGCCACCGCGGGGCGGTGACGGAGCCTGCCCGGCCGAGAATGGAGGGGTGAACTTCGACTGGGAGGATCTCGCGCCGGGGGTGCGGCGCTGCCGGCTGCCGTTCTGCGACGTCACCGTGGGTGCGGTCAGCGGGGCGACGGGCACCCTGCTCGTCGACGCCGGCACCACGCTCGCCGAGGCGGCCGCCCTGGCCGCCGACCTCGACGCCCTCGGGGTGGCGCCGGTGGGCCATGTGGTGCTCACCCACAACGATTTCGACCACGTCCTCGGGGCCGCCGGGTTCCCCGCGGCCACCGTGTACTGCGCGCCCGAGGTGGCGGCCACCCTGCTGCACGGCGGCCCGCGGCTGCGCCAGGAGGCGCTGCACTACGACGCCGACGCCGACGAGCTCGACCGCACCCTGGCGGCCCGGCGCGTCCCGGCCCGCACCGTCCGGCAGACCGTCATCGGGCTGGGCGGGGTCACCATCGCCGTCACCCACCCGGGCCGCGGCCACACCGACCACGACCTGGTCGCCGTGGTGCGCGGCAGCGGCCGCACCGTGGTGTTCTGCGGCGACCTGGTCGAGGAGTCCGGCGCTCCCTCGGTGGAGGCCGACTCCGACCCCGCCGCCTGGCCGGCCACCCTGGCGCGGGTGCTGCAACTCGGCGGGCCCGATGCCGTCTACGTGCCCGGACACGGCGCGACCGTCGACGCGGACTTTGTGCAACGCCAGGCACAGTGGCTCTCCGAGCGGTCGGTGACGGACGGCGGTCCCGCCGCCGGCTCTGGCATGCTGGGCCTATGACCGATCAGCCATCGTTCGGCCACGGCCCGCAGGACGACACCCCCGGCGCCGGCTACCAGCCGCCGTACCCGGGCGGGTACCCGCCCCCGTACGGCGACCCGCTGGCGCCCTACGGCCGCCACCCGATCACCGGCGAGCCGCTGTCGGACAAGTCCAGGGCGCTGGCCGGGCTGCTGCAGCTGATCGGACTGTTCGGCTTCGCCGGGATCGGCCGGATCTACCTGGGCTACGTCGGTTTCGGTATCGCCCAGCTCGTCGTCGGCATCCTCACCTGCGGTATCGGCGCGGTGATCTGGGGCGTCATCGACGCCGTGCTCATCCTCACCGACCGGGTCCGCGACCCGCTGGGGCGCCCGCTGCGCGATGGACTCTGAGGCGCGGGTGACCCGGCGCCGCGCCGGGATCCTCGCGGGCGGGCTGCTCGCGGCGGCCGGCCTGGCCTACGTCGGGCTGGCCGACCCCCGCGCGCCCGGGTTCCTGATCCCGCCCTGCCCGCTGCACGCCCTCACCGGCTGGTACTGCCCGGGCTGCGGCGGGGTGCGGATGACCCACGACCTGCTGCACGGTGATCTTGCGGCGGCGTTGAGCGACAACGCCTTTCTACTGCTCGGCGGTCCGGCGCTGGCGGCGTGGCTGCTCGTCCGGCACCGCCGGGGCCGGCCGGTGCCGGTGCTGCCGGTGCTCGTCACCGTCGCGGTGGCCGCCCTGGCCTGGGCGGTGCTGCGCAATCTCCCCGGGTTCGGCCTGGTCCCGGCCTGAGGGCGGCGCTCGCGCCGCTGGTACACTGAAGTGCCTGGGCCGGCGCAGTCCCGGTGAAGAAGTCTCGATCTCTTCGGTGACTGTGGAGGTGCCCGCTCGTGCTGTTCTCGGCGTTCCCAAAGGCACAGGGCCTGTACGACCCCGCCAACGAGGCGGATTCCTGCGGTGTGGCCATGGTGGCCGACATCCGCGGCCGGCGTTCGCACGCCATCGTCGCCGACGCGCTGGTCGCGCTCGAGCACCTCGACCACCGCGGCGCGGCCGGCTCCGAGCCCAACAGCGGTGACGGCGCCGGCATCCTGCTGCAGCTGCCGGTCGAGATGTTCCGGGCGGTGGTCGACTTCGAGCTGCCCGCGCCGACCGCCGACGGCCACAACACCTTCGCCGCCGGCATCTGCTTCCTGCCGCAGGATCCGTTCGCGCGCAACGAGGCCCGCGAGCGCATCGAGGCCATCGCCGCCGAGGAGCGGCTGGAGGTGCTCGGCTGGCGGGAGCTGCCGGTCGATCCCGACGGCGCCGAGGTGGGCCGGACCGCGCGCGGCTGCATGCCCTACATGGCGCAGCTGTTCGTCGCCGCACCGGACCGGGTCGGCGGCATCGACCTGGACCGGCGGGTCTACCCGCTGCGCAAGCGCGCGGAGAAGGAGCTCGCGGTCTACTTCCCGACGCTGTCGGCCCGCACCATCGCCTACAAGGGCATGCTGACCACCACCCAGCTGCCGGCGTTCTTCCCGGACCTGCGCGACGAGCGGTGCACCAGCGCCATCGCCATCGTGCACAGCCGGTTCTCCACCAACACGTTCCCGTCCTGGCCGCTGGCTCACCCGTTCCGGTTGATCGCCCACAACGGCGAGATCAACACCGTGCGCGGCAACCGCAACCGGATGCACGCCCGGGAGGCCATGCTGGCCAGCGACCTCATCCCCGGGGACCTCGAGCGGCTGTACCCGATCTGCACCCCGGACGCCTCCGACTCGGCGTCCTTCGACCAGGTGCTCGAGTTGCTGCACCTCGGTGGCCGCAGCCTGCCGCACGCGGTGATGATGATGATCCCCGAGGCGTGGGAGAACAACCCCGACATGGACCCCGCCCGGCGGGCGTTCTGGAAGTTCCACGCCTCGCTCATGGAGCCCTGGGACGGCCCGGCCTGCGTCACCTTCACCGACGGCACCCTGGTCGGAGCGGTGCTGGACCGCAACGGATTACGGCCCGGCCGCTGGTGGCGTACGGTCGACGGCCGGGTGGTCCTGGCCAGCGAGAGCGGGGTGCTCGACATCCCGTCGGCGCAGGTGGTCGCCAAGGGCCGGCTGGAGCCGGGCAAGATGTTCCTGGTCGACACCGCCGCCGGGCGCATCGTCTCCGACGAGGAGATCAAGGACCAACTGGCCAAGGCCGAGCCGTACGAGGAGTGGCTCTACGCCGGGCTGGTCGACCTGGCCGCGCTGCCGGAGCGCCGGCGGGTGCTGCCCAACCACGACTCGGTGGTGCGCCGCCAGATCGCCTTCGGCTACACCGAGGAGGAGCTGCGGGTGCTGCTCACCCCGATGGCGGCCACCGGCAACGAGCCGCTCGGGTCGATGGGCACCGACACCCCGATCGCGGTGCTGTCCAAGCGGTCCCGGCTGCTCTACGACTACTTCGTGCAACTGTTCGCGCAGGTGACCAATCCGCCGCTGGACGCCATCCGCGAGGAGGTGGTCACCTCGATGGCCCGCGTCATGGGGCCCGAGCAGAACCTGCTCGCCCCCACCGCGGCGTCCTGCCGGCAGATCACGCTGCGCTGGCCGGTGCTCGACAACGACGAGCTCAACAAGATCGTCCACATCAACGACGACGGCGACCACCCCGGCCTGCGCTGCGAGGTGCTGCGCGCGCTCTACGACGTGGAGCGCGGCGGGGCGGGGCTGGCCGACGCCCTCGAGGAGCTGCGGCACCGGGCCAGCGAGGCGATCGCCGCCGGGGCCCGCACCCTGGTCATCTCCGACCGCGACTCCGACCACACCCGCGCGCCGATCCCGTCGCTGCTGGCGGTCTCGGCGGTGCACCACCACCTGATCCGCACCAAGGAGCGCACCAAGGTCGCCCTGGTGGTGGAGAGCGGCGACGCCCGCGAGGTGCACCACATCGCCATGCTGATCGGGTTCGGCGCCGCGGCGGTCAACCCCTACCTGGCGTTCGAGTCCATCGAGGACCTGATCCGGGAGAACGAGCTCACCGGCATCGACCCCGCCACCGCCGTGCGCAACTACGTCAAGGCGCTCGGCAAGGGCGTGATGAAGGTGATGAGCAAGATGGGCATCTCCACCGTCGCGTCCTACACCGCCGCGCAGGCGTTCGAGGCCATCGGGCTCGACGAGCAGGTGATCGCCGAGTACTTCACCGGAACCCCGCACCAGCTCGGCGGCATCGGGCTCGACGAGATCGCCGAGGAGGTGCGGATGCGGCACCGCCGGGCCTACCCGGAGAACCCGACCCGGCGGGTGCACCGGCGGCTCGAGGTGGGCGGCGAGTACGCCTACCGGCGCGAGGGCGAGCTGCACCTGTTCACCCCGGAGGTGGTGTTCCTGCTGCAGCACTCCACCCGCACCGGCCGCTTCGACGTGTTCCGCAAGTACTCCGAGGAGGTCGACGAGCTGTCCCGGCGCGGCGGCACGCTGCGCGGGCTGTTCACCTTCCGCACCGGGGTGCGCCCGCCGGTGCCGATCGAGGAGGTGGAGCCGGCCGGCGAGATCGTCAAGCGGTTCTCCACCGGCGCGATGAGCTACGGCTCGATCTCCGCCGAGGCCCACGAGACGATGGCGATCGCGATGAACACCCTGGGGGCGCGGTCGAACTCGGGCGAGGGCGGCGAGGACTCCGAGCGGCTGCGGGACCCGCTGCGGCGCAGCGCGATCAAGCAGGTCGCCTCCGGCCGGTTCGGAGTGACCAGTGAGTACCTGGTCAACGCCACCGACATCCAGATCAAGATGGCCCAGGGCGCGAAACCCGGTGAGGGCGGCCAGCTTCCGGGTCACAAGGTGTACCCGAGCGTGGCCAAGACCCGGCACTCCACCCCCGGGGTGGGGTTGATCAGCCCGCCGCCGCACCACGACATCTACTCGATCGAGGACCTCGCGCAGCTGATCCACGACCTGAAGAACGCCAACGACAAGGCGCGCATCCACGTCAAGCTGGTCAGCAGCATCGGGGTGGGCACGGTGGCGGCCGGGGTGGCCAAGGCGCATGCCGATGTGGTGCTCATCTCCGGGCACGACGGCGGCACCGGCGCGGCCCCGCTGACCAGCCTCAAGCACGCCGGCGCGCCGTGGGAGATAGGCCTGGCCGACACCCAGCAGACGTTGCTGCTCAACGGATTGCGCGACCGCATCACCGTGCAGTGCGACGGCGGCCTGCGCACCGCCCGCGACGTGGTGGTGGCGATGCTGCTCGGCGCCGAGGAGTTCGGGTTCGCCACCGCGCCGTTGGTGGTGGCCGGCTGCATCATGATGCGGGTCTGCCACCTGGACACCTGCCCGGTGGGCGTGGCCACCCAGAACCCCGAGCTGCGCAAGCGGTTCACCGGCAAGCCGGAGTTCGTGCGGAACTTCTTCGAGTTCATCGCCGAGGACGTCCGCCGCTACCTCGCCGAGCTCGGGTTCCGCAGCGTCGACGAGGCGGTCGGCCACGCCGAGCTGCTCGACACCGCCGCGGGCGTGGCGCACTGGAAGAGCCGCGGCATCGACCTGTCCCGGCTGTTCACCGTGCCCGCCGAGGCCGCCGACGGCCCGCGCCGCAAGGTGCGCGAGCAGGACCACGGGTTGGACAAGGCGCTGGACCGCACCCTCATCGCGCTGGCCGAGGGCGCCCTGGAGGACGCCCACCCGGTGCGGCTGGAGCTGCCGGTGCGCAACGTCAACCGCACCGTCGGCACCATGCTCGGCGCGGAGGTCACCCGCCGCTACGGCGCGGCCGGGCTGCCCGACGACACCATCCACATCACGCTGACCGGCTCGGCCGGCCAGTCGCTGGGCGCGTTCCTGCCGCCGGGCATCACCATCGACCTCGTCGGCGACGCCAACGACTATGTGGGCAAAGGGCTTTCCGGCGGCCGGGTGATCGTGCGGCCGCCCGACGACGTGCTGTTCCTGCCGGAGGAGCACGTCATCGCCGGCAACACCCTGCTCTACGGCGCCACCTCCGGCGAGGTGTTCCTGCGCGGCCGGGTGGGGGAGCGGTTCTGCGCCCGCAACTCCGGCGCGCTGGCCGTCGTCGAGGGGGTGGGCGACCACGCCTGCGAGTACATGACCGGGGGCCGGGTGGTGGTGCTCGGCCGCACCGGCCGCAACATGGCCGCCGGCATGTCCGGCGGCATCGCCTACGTGCTCGGCCTGGACCCGGCCCGGGTCAACACCGAGATGGTCAGCCTGCAGCGGCCCGACCCGGAGGACCTGAGCTGGCTGCACGGCGTGGTCAGCCGCCACCTGGCCTACACCGGCAGCTCGGTGGCCCGCTCGCTCCTGGACGACTGGCCCCGGCGCAGCGCCGCGTTCACCAAGATCATGCCCGTCGACTACGAGCGGGTGCTGCAGGCCACCCGGCTGGCCGAGGCCGAGGGGCGTGACGTCGACACCGCGATCATGGAGGCCAGCCGTGGCTGATCCCACCGGTTTTCTGAAAGTGCGCCGCGCCGACGCGCCCAAGCGGCCGGTCGACGAGCGGGTGGGCGACTGGCGGGAGATCTACGCCCGCCAGGACCTGGCCACCCGCGCCGCCGAGGTAGCCGAGCAGGCCCGCCGGTGCATGGACTGCGGAATCCCGTTCTGCCACTCCGGATCCGCGGGCTGCCCACTGGGCAACCTGATCCCGGAGTGGAACGACCTGGTGCGCCGGGGCCGTTGGGCCGCCGCCGCTGACCGGTTGCACGCCACCAACAACTTCCCGGAGTTCACCGGGCGGCTGTGCCCGGCGCCGTGCGAGGCGGCCTGCGTGCTGTCCATCGCCGAGGAGACCACCAGCGGCGCGGTCACCATCAAGCGCATCGAGCACACCATCGCCGATCAGGCCTGGGCGCTGGGGCTGGTGCAGCCCCGGCCGGCCGCGGTGAGCACCGGCCGGTCGGTCGCGGTGGTCGGGTCCGGCCCGGCCGGGCTGGCCGCCGCCCAGCAGCTCACCCGGGCCGGGCACCAGGTGACCGTCTACGAGCGCGACGACCGGCTCGGCGGGCTGATGCGCTACGGCATCCCCGAGTACAAGCTGGAGAAGGCCACGCTCAACCAGCGGCTGGCGCAGATGCGCGCCGAGGGCACCCGGTTCGTCACCGAGTGTGAGGTCGGGGTGGACCTCTCGGTGGAGCAGCTGCGCGCCCGCCACGACGCGGTGGTGCTGGCGGTCGGCGCGCTGCGGGCCCGCGACCACGAGGTGCCCGGGCGCCGGCTCAAGGGCGTGCACCTGGCCATGGAGCACCTGGTGCCGGCCAACCGGGAGTGCGAGGGCGACGGGCCCAGCCCGGTGTCGGCGGCGGGCAAGCACGTGGTGATCATCGGCGGCGGCGACACCGGCGCGGACTGCCTGGGCACCGCGCACCGGCAGGGCGCGCTGTCGGTCACCCAGCTCGACTACAACCCCGAGGCGCCGGAGCGGCGCGACGAGGTGCGCAACCCGTGGCCGACCTGGCCGCTGGTGCTGCGCACCAAGCTGTCGCCGGCCCACGACGAGGGCGGCGAGCGGCGCCACCAGGTCGCGGTGCAGCGCTTCCTGGGCGACGCCGACGGCCACGTCCGCGCGGTGGAGGTCGCCGAGGTGCGGGTGCAGCGCGACGCCGACGGTCGGCGGGTCATCACCCCGGTCGGCGCGCCCTTCGAGATCCCGTGCGATCTGGCCCTGCTGGCCATCGGCTTCGAGGGGGTCGAGCACATGCCGCTGCTCGACGGGCTCGGCATCGGGCTGAACCGGCGCGGGGTGATCCCGTGCGGGCCGGACTGGCAGACCGACGTCGAGGGGGTGTTCGTCTGCGGCGATGCCCACCGCGGGGCGTCGCTGATCGTGTGGGCGATCGCCGAGGGGCGCAGCGCCGCGCACGCCGTCGACACCTACCTGATGGGGGAGTCCGACCTGCCCGCGCCGGTGCGGCCGGGCGCGGTGCCCCTGACGGTTATCTGAAACGATTCGGAGACTATGCTGAGGCGTCGTGACTAGGCGCGGAAAGATCGTCTGTACGCTCGGCCCGGCCACCTCCAGCGACGAGATGGTGCTGGCCCTGGTCGAGGCCGGAATGGACGTCGCCCGGCTGAATTTCAGCCACGGCGACTACCCCGACCACGAGGCCGCCTACAAGCGGGTCCGGGCGGCCGCGGAGCAGACCGGCCGCGCCGTGGGCATCCTGGCCGACCTGCAGGGCCCCAAGATCCGGCTGGGCCGGTTCACCGACGGTTCGGCCTACTGGGCCACCGGGGAGACCGTGCGCATCACCGTCGAGGACTGCCCCGGCACCCACGACCGGGTGTCCACCACCTACAAGCAGCTCGCCGACGACGCCGCCCCGGGCGACCGGCTGCTCGTCGACGACGGCAAGGTGGCCCTCGTCGTCGACGCCGTCGAGGGCCCCGACGTGGTGTGCAAGGTGGTCGAGGGCGGCCCGGTCAGCAACAACAAGGGGCTGTCGCTGCCCGGCATGAACGTGTCGGTGCCGGCGCTGTCCGGCAAGGACGTCGACGATCTCGAGTTCGCGCTGAAGCTGGGCGTGGACATGGTCGCGCTGTCGTTCGTGCGGTCGCCGGCCGACGTCGAGCTGGTGCACGAGGTGATGGACCGGGTGGGCCGCCGGGTCCCGGTGATCGCCAAGCTGGAGAAGCCCGAGGCCGTCGACAATCTCGAGGCCATCGTGCTGGCGTTCGACGCGATCATGGTCGCCCGCGGCGACCTGGGCGTGGAGCTGCCGCTGGAGGAGGTGCCGCTGGTCCAGAAGCGCGCCATCCAGATGGCAAGGGAGAACGCCAAACCCGTCATCGTCGCCACCCAGATGCTGGAGTCGATGATCGACAACGCCCGGCCCACCCGGGCCGAGGCGTCCGACGTCGCCAACGCGGTGCTCGACGGTGCCGACGCGGTGATGCTGTCCGGGGAGACCTCGGTGGGCAAGTACCCGCTGGAGGCGGTGCGCACCATGGCGCGCATCATCGAGGCGGTCGAGGACAACTCGACCGCGGCACCGCCGCTGACCCACGTGCCGCGCACCAAGCGCGGGGTGATCTCCTACGCCGCCCGCGACATCGGCGAACGGCTGGACGCCAAGGCGCTGGTCGCGTTCACCGAGTCCGGTGACACCGTGCGCCGGCTGGCCCGGCTGCACACCCCGCTCCCGCTGCTGGCGTTCACCGCGGTGCCGGAGGTGCGCAACCAGCTGGCGCTGACCTGGGGCACCGAGACGTTCATCGTCCCCAAGATCCAGACCACCGACGGCATGATCCGGCAGGTCGACAAGTCGCTGCTGCAGCTGGGCCGCTACAAGCGCGGCGACCTGGTGGTCATCGTCGCGGGTGCTCCGCCAGGCACAGTAGGCTCGACGAACATGATCCACGTCCACCGGATCGGCGAGGACGACCACATGTAGGGAGGCGCGGTTTTGGCGAGCAGCTCGGATTTCGAAGAACTGCTGGCGATTCTGGAGCTCAACCGCGTCGACGACGACACCTTCCTCGGCTCGCATCCGAGCCGGAACCCGGTGCGCACCTTCGGCGGCCAGCTGATGGCCCAGGCGTTCGTCGCCGCCGGGCGTACGGTGCCGGCGAAGATCCCGCCCAGCGCGCTGTCGGTGCACTTCATCGCCGGCGGCGACCCGGCGCGCGACCTGGAGTTCAAGGTGGTGCGGCTGCGCGACGAACGCCGGTTCGCCAACCGGCGGGTCGACGTCACCCAGGATGGGGAGCTGCTGGCCACCGCGTTGGTGTCCTACCTGGTCGGTGGCCGCGGGCTGGAGCACAACATCCCGATCCCGGACGTGCCCGATCCGGACACCCTGCCGCCCATCGACGAGCTGCTGCGCGGCTACGAGGAGACCGTGCCCCAGTTCGTCAACGCGCTGCGGCCGGTGGAGTGGCGCTACACCAACGACCCGGCCTGGGTGATGCGGGACAAGGGCGAGCAGCTCGACCACAACCGGGTGTGGCTGAAGACCCGCGGCCCGATGCCCGACGACCCGGTGCTGCACGCCGCCGCGCTGGTGTACTCGTCGGACACCACGGTGCTGGACTCGATCATCACCACCCACGGGCTGTCCTGGGGGTTCGACCGAATCTTCGCGGTCACCGTCAACCACTCGGTGTGGTTCCACCGCCCGATCCGGTTCGACGAGTGGGTGCTCTACTCGACGTCCTCACCGGTGGCGGCCGACTCGCGCGGACTGGGCACCGGGTACTTCTTCGACCGCGCCGGCGCGGTACTGGCCACCGTGGTGCAGGAGGGCATCGTCAAGCACTTCCCGGGCCGGTAGCGCCGGCGGCGCTCAGCGCCGCGGCGTGGGGGTGACCCCGAACTCGTGCTCGACGCGGTCGGTGAACCGCTGCCGGCACTCCTGCTGGGCGGCGGTGTCGTTGCCGGCCTCGCGCAGGCAGGACACCAGATCGCCGACGCCGGCCTCGCGCAGCACCCCGACCCACACCGCGGCGAACACCAGCCCGCCGACGACGGCGAGCACCCCGAGCACGGTGCCGGCGATGGCCAGCGGTCCGTTGTCGGCCTGCCCGCGGCGCACCCGCCGGTAGCCGAGCACGCCGAGCACGACCGCGACCAGGCCCGCGAGGATGCCGCCGAGCACGGTCCACACGAACAACAGGGCGACCACGCCGACGATCAGCGCACCGATACCCAGCCCGTTGGCCGGCCGCGGCGGGGGCGGCACCGGGTACCCCGGTACCGGGTAGCCGGGTGCGGGCGGCCCGGGCGGGTAGGCGCCCGGCGGATAGCCCGGGTAACCACCGTACGGCTGGCCCGGCGGCGGATAGCCGCCCGGATACGCCCCGTACGGATACGGCGGCACCTGCTGCTGGGCCTGTTCCGGTTGGGGTTGATCCGGTTGGGTGGGAACCGAAGGCTGCTCCGACTCGGTCATGGTGCCCAACCTACTCCGCGCCCACCCGCACGGTGCGGCAGGCGACGTTGTCGGGTAGTTGGTGGGTGGCGACGACGACGGCGCGGTCGGCCCCGAACAGCCCACCCGGGGTGAGGATGTCGGCCAGCAGCGGGCCGGCGTCGCGGGCGTCGAGGTGCTCGGTCGGTTCGTCGAGCAGCAGGATCGGCGCCCGGCACAGCAGCGCCCGGGCCAGCAGCAGGCGCCGCCGCTGCCCGGCCGACACACTGCCCGCACCGGCCTCGAGCACGGTGTCCAGCCCCTGCGGCAGCCCGGCCAGCCAGTCGCCGAGGCCCACCCGGTCCAGCGCGGCCGCCAGCTCCGTGTCGTCGGCGTCCCCGCGGGCCACCAGCAGGTTGTCCCGCACCGTGGTGGCGAACAGGTGGGCGTCCTCGGCGAGGAACACCGCCGGCCGCTCGCCGTCGCGGTAGCGCTCGGCGGTGGCCAGCAGCAGCGTGGTCTTGCCCGACCCGCTCGGCCCGGTCACCGCCACCCGGTCGCCCGGCGCGACGGTCAGCCCGGCGACGGCCGGACGGGCGCGGGCCGCCGGGGCGGCGGCGGTGAGCTCGGCCAGCCGCCGCGCGGCGATGCGGGAGCGGGTCAGCTGCACCGCCGCGCCCGGCAGCGCGGCGGTGGCCTCGAACGCCGACAGCGGCAGCAGCATCAGGATCGCCAACGTCGTCGGCGCGACCTGCCCGGCCAGCGCGATCCCGGCCAGCACCGCGCCCAGCACGGCCGCCCCCGTCGCGGCGGTCGGGGCCGCGGCGGCCAGCGCGGCCGGGGCGGCCGCGGCGTCGGCGGCCCGGCCCCAGGCGTGGTGGCGCCGCCGCGCCTCGGCGAGCACCGCGTCCAATCGGCCGCCGACCCGCAGCTCGGGGGCGTGCTCGAGGGCCAGCAGCACCGCCGCGTCCCGGTCGGCGTGGTGCCGGTCGGCCACCGCCTCGGTCGCGGTGGCGGCCCGGGCGGCCAGCCACGGCGCCAGTACCCCCGCCACCACCAGCGCAGCCGCCAGCACCAGGGCGGCCGCCGGGCTGATCACGCCGATGACCACCACCGCCGCCACCGACAGCACGGCGGCCACCGCCATCGGCAGCACCGCGCGCACCAGCACCGACGCCAGCTCGTCCACCGAGGCGCCCACCCGGGTCAGCAGCTGCCCGGTGGGCACCCGCATCACCAGCTGCTCGGGGCCCTCGGCAAGTGCCCGGTACACCCCGGTGCGGGCGTTGCCGGCCGCCCGCAGCGCCGCGTCGTGGGAGGCCAGCCGCTCGCAGTAGCCGAACACGCCGCGGCCGATGCCCAGCGCCCGCACCGTCACCACCGCGACCGACAGGTGCAGCACCGGCGGCATCTGCCAGGCCCGGGTGATCAGCCACGCCGACACCGCGGCCAGGGCCAGCGCGCTGCCCAGCGCGGCCACCCCGAACGCGACCGCCAGCACCAGCCGCGCCGGGCGCGGCCGCAGCAGCGCGAACGCCTCAGCCAGGAACCGCAGCACCCTGCACCACCCGCTCCAGCCGCACCACCCGGTCGGCCGCCGCCAGCACCGCGTCCCGGTGGCCGACCATCAGAACCGTTGTCCCGCACCGTGACCGGGCCACGATCGCGTCGAGCACCCGGCGTTCGCAGGCGGCGTCGAGGTGTGCGGTGGGCTCGTCGAGCAGCAGCACCGGCGCCGCCGAGCCGAGCACCCGGGCCAGGCCCAGCCGCTGCCGCTGCCCGAGCGACAGGCCCACCCCGCCGCGGCCGATGCGGGTGTCCGGCCCGTCCGGCAGTTCGGCCAGCACCTCGTCGAACGCCGCGTCGCGGCAGGCCCGTTCGAGGTCGGGCAGCGGCCCGAACAACTCCAGGTTCTCCCGCACCGTGCCCGGGACCAGCACCGGCCGGTGCGGCAGCCAGGCCACCTGCGCCCACCAGTCGGCGCGGTCGATCTCGTCGAGGTCGACATCGCCGACCCGTACCCTCGACGGCCCCGGCTCCAGCCCCAGGATGCGTTGCAGCGCCGTGCTCTTCCCGCACCCGTTGGGTCCGGTGAGCACGGTGACCCGGCCGGGCTCGACCGGGCCGGACAGCCCCGCCACGGTGATGGTCCGGCCCGCCGCGGCCACCCTGCGGGTGCCGCCGCCGGCCGCGGTGGGGGTGTTCAGCAGTTCCAGCGCCTTCTCGGCGGCGGCCCGGCCGTCCTGGGCGGCGTGGAACTCCGCGCCCACCCTGCGCAGCGGCCAGAACACCTCGGGGGCCAGCAGCAGCGCGGTCAGCCCGGCGGTCAACGTCATGTGGCCGTACACCAGCCGCATCCCGATACCGACCGCCACCAGCGCCACGCTGAGCGTGGCCAGCAGTTCGAGCACCAGGGCCGACAGGAACGCGATGCGCAGCGTGGCCATTGTCGAACGCCGGTGTGCGGCCTCGATCTCGGCCAGGCGGCGGGCCGAGCCGCCGATCCGGCCGAACGCCCGCAGGGTGGGGATGCCGGCGATCAGGTCGGCCAGCCGGGCCTGCAGCGTGGTCATCGCGCGCAGGGCGGCCGCCGAGCGGTCCCGGGTGGCCAGGCCGATGAGCACCATGAACACCGGGATCAGCGGCAGCACGATCACGATCGTCACCGCCGACGGCAGGTCCACCCAGGCGATCACGGCCAGCGCGGCGGGGGTGAGGATGCCGGCGGCGAACAGCGTCGGCAGGTACCCGGTGAAGTACGGCCGCAGCCCGTCGAGGCCGCGGGTGCACACCGCGGCCGCGTCGTCGCGCACCGCGCCGAGCCGGCGCGGGGCGGCGGCGGTGACGGTGCGCAGCACGTGGCCGGACAGCTCGGCGATCGCCGCGGTGGCCCCGTGCTGGGACAGCCGGCCCTGCGCCCACTGGGCCAGGACGCGGATCGCCCAGAGCCCCAACAGCATCCACAGCCGGTCCGACCAGTGCGCGACGCTGCGGGTGGCCGGGTCGGTGATCACCCCGGCGACGATGCCGGCGAGCAGCACCGCCGAGCCGAGGGTGGCCGCGGCGTTGGCCGCGCTGCACGCCACCGATGCGGCGAGGTAGCGCCGCATCGCCGGCGAACCGCGCCACAGCGCGGGATTCAGGATGGCCGCCTCGCCAACCCGGTCGGGGCGGGCAGGTCCTCGGCCGAGATGCGCCGCCGGAACACCCAGTAGGTCCAGGCCTGGTAGGCCAGCACCAGTGGCAGCAGGGTGACCGACGCCCAGGTCATGATCTTGAGCGTGTAGTCGGTGGACGAGCCGTTGGCGATCGTCACGCTGTAGTCGGGGCTGATGGTGGACGGCAACAGGTTCGGGTACATCGACCCGAAGATCAGCACCACCACGGCGGCGATCACCACCACACCGGCCACGAACGCCCAGCCCTCGTTGCGCCGGGCCCACATCAGCGCCACCGCCACCAGCAGCGCGACCACCGCGACCGCCAGTGCGACCCAGGTCCAGGGCTTGCCGTAGGCCAGCTGGGTCCACAGCCCGAAGCCGCCGGCCAGCAGCACCACCGGCACGGTCAGCCAGCGGGCGAACCGGAACGCGTCGTCGCGCACCGCGCCGGCGGTCTTCAGCGCCACGAAGATCGCGCCGTAGAAGGCGAACAGCGACGCGGTGGCCAGCCCGCCCAGCAGCGTGTACGGCGCCAGGATGTCGCCGATGCCGGCGTGCACCCGGCCGTCGGCGTCGATCGGCAGGCCGCGCAACAGGATCGCGAACGCCACGCCCCACAGCACGGCGGGCAGCCAGGAGCCGACGGCGATGCCGATGTCGGCGCGCCGGCGCCAGGCCGGGTCGTCGATCTTGTCGCGCCACTCGATCCCGACGATGCGCAGGATCATCCCGAACAGGATGGCCAGCAGCGGCAGGTACAGGGCCGAGAACACCGTCGCGTACCAGTTGGGGAAGGCCGCGAACATGGCCGCGCCCGCGGTGATGATCCACACCTCGTTGGCGTCCCACACCGGCCCGATGGTGCCGATCACCGCGCGCCGGCGCGGTTCGCCGTTGCCGGGATCGAGGGCGCCCATCGGGGCCATCAGCATGCCGACCCCGAAGTCGAAGCCCTCCAGCACCAGAAAGCCCAGGAACAGTGCGGCGATCAGGATGAACCACAGTTCGTTGAGTGCCATCGCGATCAGCGCTCCTCGGTGCGGAAGGACAGCGGTGCCAGGGCGGCGTCATCCGGCGGCGCCGGCGGCGCGGGCTCGGTGTCGTGCTCCTGCGGCCCCTCGACGACGTGCCGGCGCATCAGCCAGAACCACACCACCGCCAGCGCCCCGTAGACCAGGGTGAACACCAGCAGCGAGAACAGCACCGTGCCGGCGGCGTGGTCGGAGACGGCCTGCTGCACCGTGATCCGCACCAGCTGGTCGCCGTCCGGGGCCGGCGCGACGACCCACGGCTGGCGGCCCATCTCGGTGAACACCCAGCCGGCCGAGTTGGCCAGGAACGGGGTGGGGATGGTCAGCACGCCGAAGGTGCCCAGCCACCGCTGGTCCGGGACCCGGCCGCCGCGGGTCAGCCACAGCGCCACCAGCGCGAACAGCACCGGAACCGCCAGCAGCCCGATCATCGCGCGGAACGACCAGTAGGTGACGAACAGGTTGGGCCGGTAGTCGCCGGGGCCGTACTGCTCGACGTAGCGCTGCTGCAGGTCGTTGACGCCCTCCAGGGTCACCCCGCTGAACGTGCCCTGGGCCAGGAACGGCAGCACGTAGGGCAGCTCGATGACGTGGGTGACGCTGTCGCAGTTGTTGTGGGTGCCCACGGTCAGCACCGAGAACATCGGGTCGGTCTCGGTGTCGCACAGCGACTCCGCCGAGGCCATCTTCATCGGCTGCTGGGTGAACATGATCTTGCCCTGGATGTCGCCGGTGGCGAACAGGCCGACCGCCGCCGCCAGCACCAGCCAGCAGGCCGCGATGACGGCGGGCCGGTACATGGTGCGGGCCTCGGCCTCGGCCTGTTCGGCACGGCGGCGGCGCACCATCAGCCAGGCCGAGATGCCGGCGACGAACGCCCCGGCGGTGAGCAGCGAACCGCACACCGCGTGCAGGAAGGCCCAGATCGCGGTGTTGTTCGTCAGCAGCGCGCCGAAGTCGGCGAGCTCGGCGCGGCCGGTCTCCGGGTTGAACCGGGCGCCGACCGGGTGCTGCATGAAGGAGTTGGCGGCGATGATGAAGTAGGCCGACGCGTTCACCGCGAACGCGACGATCCAGATGCACGCCAGATGCACCCGGCGCGGCAACCGGTTCCACCCGAAGATCCACAGCCCGATGAAGGTGGACTCGAAGAAGAACGCGATGAGGCCCTCGAACGCCAGTGGGGCGCCGAAGATGTCACCGACGAACCGCGAGTACTCGCTCCAGTTCATGCCGAACTGGAACTCCTGGACGATGCCGGTCGCCACGCCGAGGGCGAAGTTGATCAGGAACAGCTTCCCGAAGAACCGGGTGAGCCGGTACCAGACCGGGTTTCCGGTCACCGTCCACACCGTCTGCATCGTCGCGATGATCGGTGCCAGACCGATCGTCAGCGGGACGAAGAGGAAGTGGTAGACGGTGGTGATCCCGAACTGCCACCTGGCAACGTCCAAAGCGTCCATCGGTCACCTCACTTCGTAGTCCGCCTCCGACTCTACGACGACGCGTAGTAGTGGGCTACGTGTGTTAGCTCACGCGGCTCTCACTGGTCGCCGCCGCGGGCGCTGGCGCAGCGTCGAGTGCATCCTTCAGATTCCTGACGGATTTGCGGAACGAGAACGCGGCGATGACCTCGAACACGCCCAGCACGATCAGCCAGACACCGACCACCAGAGTCAGCACGGCAAGCGACTCGAACGGCCAGGCCAGCGTCACGACGCCGGCCAGCAGGGTGACCACCCCGAAGAAGATCGCCCAGCCGCGCCCGGGCATGGTCCGGTCGCTGATCGCCGAGATCGTCGTCGCCACACCGCGGAACATGAAGCCGACGCCGATCCAGATGGCCAGCAGCAGCACGACCAGGTCGACGTTGCCCTCCCACAGCTGCCGGATCGACAGCACGGCCAGCACCAGTGACGCCGCACCGCTGATGAACAGCAGCACCCGCCCGCCGCCCAGGAAGTCCAGGGCGAAGGCGAACACCACCTGGGCGATCCCGGAGACGAGCAGGTAGGCGCCGAACAGCACGGCCGCCGCGACGATCGACTCGCCCGGCCAGACCAGGACGAGCACGCCCAGCAGTACCGCGAGCAGGCCGGAGACCAGCGTCGACGACCACAGGTATCGCAACAGACTTGGTGCAGTTTTGGTTTCCATGTGGCGCAGTGTGGCACAACGGTCGACACATATGGCCGGATTTGCCGCCGCCGGCCGGGACCAGAGGCCCCCGGCCGGCGGCGGCCGCGGTCCCGATCGCAGCCGGCCCCGGCGTTCTCCTGCGCAGCCGGTGCGACCCCACTAATGTTCGGGTACCGACAGTGCGGCCCGGCCGCGCGTCGAGCGAGTCCGGCCCGATGCAGAAAGTTCCCGATGCAGAAAGTTGAGGCGACCGTGTCAGGTGGACGCAGACTCCGTCGTATGAACAGGTGGGGCGCCGGCGGGTGGCGGATGGCGGTGGTGCTCGCCGCCTCCGGTGCCCTCGCGCTCGCCGGCTGCGCGAGCAATCCCGAGCCGGACGAGCCCGCGCCCGGGACGACCACCGCCTCGGCGCAGAAGGTCGACGAGATCGCAAACACCGTGCCGGAGGCCATCAAGTCGTCGGGCAAGCTCGTCGTCGGCGTGAACATCCCGTACGCGCCCAACGAGTTCAAGGACGAGAGCGGCCGCATCGTCGGTTTCGACGTCGACCTGATGAACGCCGTCGCCGCCACCCTCGGCCTGGAGGCCGAGTACCGCGAGGCCGACTTCGCCAAGATCATCCCGGCCGTGCAGGGCGGCACCTTCAACGTCGGCATGTCGTCGTTCACCGACACCCGGGAACGGGAACAGAGCGTCGACTTCGTCACCTACTTCTCGGCCGGCACGCTGTGGGCCCAGCGGCCCGGCGCCGGTATCGACCCCGACAACGCCTGCGGCAAGCGGGTCGCGGTGCAGGCCACCACGGTGCAGGAGACCGACGAACTGCCGGCGCGCAGCAAGAAGTGCACCGACGAGGGCAAGCCGGCGATCCAGATCATGCCGTTCGACAGCCAGGACGCCGCCACCAACGCGGTGGTGCTCGGCCAGGCCGACGCGATGTCGGCGGACTCCCCGGTGACGCTGTACGCGATCAAGCAGAGCAACGGCAAGCTGGAGAAGGCCGGCGAGGTGTTCGACTCCGCGCCGTACGGCTGGCCGGTGGCCAAGGGCTCGCCGCTGGCGCAGTCGCTGCTGCTGGCGCTGGAACACCTGATCGAGAACGGCACCTACCAGGAGATCGCCGCCAAGTGGGGTCTGGAGGACGGGACGATCGACAAGCCGGTCATCAACGGCGCCATCAGCTGAGCAAGTGGGCAATCCGGAGCACAGCACCACGGAGGCTCACCCGGCCGCCATCGACGCCGTACCGCTGCGGCATCCCTGGCGCTGGGTGACGGCGGCCGTCCTGGCCGTGCTGGTCGGGCTGTTCCTCTACGGCGCGGCCACCAACGAGGCGTTCCGCTGGTCGACCTACGGCGAGTACCTGTTCAACGAGCGGGTGATCCGCGTCGGCGTGGTCAACACGCTGCAGCTGACCGTCTACTCGATGCTGATCGCGATCGTGCTCGGGGTGATCCTGGCCGTCATGCGGCTGTCGCCCAACCCGGTGTTCCGGGCGGTGGCGTGGGTCTACCTGTGGATCTTCCGCGGCACCCCGGTGTACGTGCAGCTGGTGTTCTGGGGCCTGGTCCCGACCATCTACCAGCGGATCCAGATCGGGGTGCCGTTCGGCCCGACGTTCTTCCACATCGAGCTGCAGGACGTGTCCCTGCCGTTCCTGCTGGCGATCATCGGGCTGGCGCTCAACGAGGCGGCCTACATGGCCGAGATCATCCGGGCCGGCATCGCCTCGGTGCCGGAGGGGCAGATGGAGGCCTCCACCGCGCTGGGCATGTCCTGGTCGATGGCGATGCGGCGCACCGTGCTGCCGCAGGCCATGCGGGTGATCATCCCGCCGACCGGCAACGAGGTGATCAGCATGCTCAAGACCACCTCGCTGGTCACCGGGGTGCCGTTCGCGCTGGACCTCTACGGCATCACCTCGCGCGAGATCGCCGCGCGCATCTTCGAGCCGGTCCCGCTGCTGATGGTTGCGGCCACCTGGTACCTGGCCATCACCAGCGTGCTCATGGTGGGGCAGTACCACCTGGAGCGGTACTACTCGCGCGGGGCGTCGCGCAAGCTCACCGCCAAGCAGCTCGAGGCGCTGGCCCGGGCCCAGCGGGGGGAGGTGCACCCGTGACCGACACCCCGATGGTGCGGGCCGAGCGGGTGTGCAAGAGCTTCGGCGCGCTCGAGGTGCTCAAGGGGGTGACCCTGGAGGTCGGCCGCGGCGAGGTGCTGTGCATCGTCGGGCCGAGCGGTTCGGGCAAGTCGACCTTCCTGCGCTGCATCAACCACCTCGAGCGGATCACCGCCGGCCGGCTGTGGGTGGACGGCGAGCTCGTCGGCTACCGGCAGCGCAACGGCCGGCTGCACGAGCTGCGCCCCCGCGAGGCGGCCCGGCAGCGCCGCGACGTGGGCATGGTGTTCCAGCACTTCAACCTGTTCCCGCACCGCACCGCGCTGGAGAACATCATCGAGGCCCCCATCCACGTCAAGAAGGTGAGGAAGAAGGAGGCCGTCGACCGCGCCCGGGACCTGCTGGACAAGGTGGGGCTGCTGGACAAGGCCGACGCCTACCCGGCGCAGCTGTCCGGCGGGCAGCAGCAGCGGGTCGCCATCGCCCGGGCGCTGGCGATGGACCCCAAGCTGATGCTGTTCGACGAGCCCACCTCGGCGCTGGACCCGGAGCTGGTCGGCGAGGTGCTCGGCGTGATGAAGCGGCTGGCCGCCACCGGCATGACCATGCTGGTGGTCACCCACGAGATGGGCTTCGCCCGCGAGGTGGCCGACAAGCTGGTGTTCATGGACGGCGGGGTGATCGTGGAGAGCGGCGAGCCCCGGGAGATGATGCGCAACCCGCAGCACGAGCGGACCAAGGCCTTCCTCTCCAAGGTGATGTGACCCGCGCCTCCCGCTCTGCCGCGGGGACGGTTTCTGGAATGAATCCAGAGTGGTCGGCGTTGTCCCTGGCATGAGCACGACTGCGCTGAACACCACGAACCGACGGACCGACGCCGATGTGACCGCCTTCCGGGCCTCGCCGCGGCTGGCCGCGAGCCTGCAGCGGGTCCTGGTCGACCTGATCGAACTGCACCTGCAGGGCAAGCAGGCGCACTGGAACGTCGTCGGCACCAACTTCCGCGACCTGCACCTGCAGCTCGACGAGCTGGTGGACTTCGCCCGCGAGGCCAGCGACACCGTCGCCGAGCGGTTGCGCGCGCTGGACGCGGTGCCGGACGGCCGCACCGACACCGTCGCCGCGACGACGACGCTGCCGCAGTTCCCGGCCCACGAGGTGGGCACGGCCGAGACCGTCGACCTGATCACCGCGCGCATCGCCGCCGCGGTGGACACCATCCGCACCGTCCACGACGCCGTCGACGCCGAGGATCCGACCAGCGCCGACATCCTGCACGAGCTCATCGAGGGCCTGGAGAAGCTGGCCTGGCTGATCCGCTCGGAGAACCGCAAGGTCTGACCGGCCGCCGGCGCGGGTACCCACCCGCCATGACCGTGATCCGTGACACCACCGCCGACCGCGGCCGCGTCTGGGCGGTGCTGGCCGACGGCTGGACCTACTCGCAGTGGGTGGTCGGCAACAGCCGGATGCGGGCCGTCGACGCCGACTGGCCCGCACCCGGCGCCACCATCCGCCACTCCATCGGGCTGTGGCCGCTGGTGATCGACGACGAGACCGTCGTGGAGCGGTGCGAGCCCGAGCGGGAACTGGTGCTGCACGCCAGGGGCGGCCCGCTGGGCGGGGCGCGCATCGAACTGCGGCTGCACGACCGGCCCGGCGGCGGCTGCCGCATCGAGATGGACGAGTACCCGGTCAGCGGGCCGGGCCGGCTCGTTCCGCGGACGCTGGGGCGGCTGGCGGTGCTGCCGCGCAACCGCGAGACCACCTGGCGGCTGGCCGCACTCGCCGAACGGCTCACGCCGCCGGAACTCGGGTGATTCCGGTCGGTTTCGGTGCCCGAAGTGAGACTCGAACTCACACGCCCCAGAAGGGCACCGGCTTTTGAGGCCGGCGCGTCTACCGATTCCGCCATTCGGGCTGTCGGCCGGTGCTCGGCCCGCAGACACGCTAGAGGGTAGCAGGCCCGGTCCGCCGCCACGCCGGGGCGCGACAACCGATTTCGTCCCCGTCGGGGGGACCCTACGGGCGAACCCGGCCACCCCCCTCGGCGAGCCCCGACGGCCGCGGTGGCAAACCCGCACCGAGGGCCGGGGCGGGCGCTCGGTTTCGGCGGCCGGCACCGGATACCGTTCGCCGATCGCGGCCCCGCCCGCCAGAATGGGAAGTCATGACGGGGTCAACGACCGACGCTGCCCAGCCGCGCCGGGTGCTCATCGCCGAAGACGAGGCGCTGATCCGGATGGATCTGGCCGAGATGCTCCGTGAGGAGGGCTACGACGTCGTCGGCGAGGCCGGCGACGGCCAGGAGGCCGTGGAGCTCGCCGAGCGGCTGCGGCCCGACCTGGTGATCATGGACGTGAAGATGCCGCGCCGCGACGGCATCGACGCCGCCGCCGAGATCGCCCGCAAGCGCATCGCGCCGGTCGTCGTGCTGACCGCGTTCAGCCAGCGCGAACTCGTCGAGCAGGCCCGCGACGCCGGTGCGATGGCCTACCTGGTCAAGCCGTTCAGCAGCAGCGACCTCATTCCCGCGATCGAGGTGGCGGTGAGCCGCTTCCAGGAGATCACCGCGCTGGAGAACGAGGTCGCCGAGCTCGCCGACCGGCTGGAGACCCGCAAGCTCGTCGAGCGCGCCAAGGGCCTGCTGCAGACCAAGCACAACATGAGCGAGCCGGAGGCGTTCCGCTGGATCCAGCGCGCCGCGATGGACCGCCGCACCACGATGAAGCGGGTCGCCGAGGTGGTCATCGAGACGCTCGGCACGCCGACCGCCTGACGCAACAACGCGCATCCGGCCCGAGTGTTGGTTATGTTCTACCCCGACAACATCGGGGGTGGAGTTGTGATCTGCCCGACGATGCGGTGACGACATCGACTCGGAGGTGGAGTGTGCACGGTCGCGTGGCACGGGGAGCCGTTGCGTTCGGCAGCGTGGGTCTGCTGGCCCTGAGCCTGGCGGGCTGCAGCCAGTCGACGCCCGAAGAAGCGGCCGCCGGCGCCGATCTGAAGATCGTCGAGCAGGTGCAGATCGACGAGAACGGCAACGAGGTCGAGGTCGACCAGACCGCCCAGCCCGCAGACCCGGCCGGGGACGGCAAGGCCACCTGCCCGCCGGTGTCGATCGCGATGGCCGGGGCGCTCAACGGCCCGGACGCCGCGCTGGGCATCAACATCCGCAACGGCATCCAGCTCGCCGTCGACAAGCACAACGAGGCCAACCCCGGCTGCCAGGTGCAGCTGAAGACCTTCGACACCGAGGGCGATCCGCAGAAGGCCAGCGCCATCGCCCCGCAGATCGTCGACGACGAGTACACCATCGGCCTGATCGGCCCGGCCTTCTCCGGCGAGACCAAGGCCACCGGCGGCGTGTTCGCCCAGGCCGGCCTGCCGGCGGTGACCGCTTCGGCCACCAACGTGACGCTGTCCGAGCAGGGCTGGCCGACCTTCTTCCGCGGCCTGGCCAACGACGGCGTGCAGGGCCCGGCCGTGGCCAACTACCTGAAGAACACGCTGGGCCACCAGAAGATCTGCGTGGTCGACGACAGCACCGACTACGGCCTGGGCCTGGCGCAGGTGGTGCGCGAGACGCTCGGCCCGGTCGCCGACCAGGCGTGCAACCTGCAGATCAAGAAGGGCGAGAAGGACTTCTCCACCGCGGTCAACCAGATCAAGACCGCCGCGCCGGACTCGGTGTTCTTCGCCGGCTACTACGCCGAGGCCGCCCCGCTGGTGCAGCAGCTGCGCGACGCCGGGGTGGAGGCCACCTTCGTCAGCGCCGACGGCAGCAAGGATCCGGAGTTCGTCAAGCAGGCCGGCGACGCCGCCAAGGACGCCATCCTGTCCTGCCCGTGCGGCCCGGCCACCGGCGAGTTCGCCGAGGAGTACACCGCCAAGTTCGGCCAGGAGCCCGGCACCTACAGCGCCGAGGGTTACGACCTGGGCACCATCCTGCTCAAGGGTATCGACTCCGGAGCCATCACCCGGCCGGCGCTGCTGGAGTTCGTGCGCAACTACAACGGTCCCGGCATCGCCCGCAACTACCAGTGGACGCCCAACGGGGAGCTCACCACGACCCTGATCTGGATCTACAAGGTCCAGTAACGACGACACGGAACGCGTCCGGAGCACCCGCTCCCGGACGCGTTTCGTATCGGCAGACATGGCGACAGGAGCCGGGCACCGGATGGTCCAGCATTGCATGGCAGATCCGCACACGGTCTGCACCGCGGCCAACATCAATTTCAATCTCGACGGGCTGCGGGACGGGTTCTGGCAGTTGACGATCGACGGCCTGTCCTGGGGCGCGATCTACGCCCTGGTGGCGGTCGGCTACACGCTGGTCTACGGCGTGCTCAAGCTGATCAACTTCGCCCACTCCGAGGTATTCATGTTCGGCATGTTCGGGGCGTACTTCTGCCTCGACATGATTCTGGGCTTCGCCCCGAGCGGCAACACCTACAACAAGGGCGTGCTGCTCACCGTCGTGTATCTGGGCATCGCGATGCTGTTCGCGATGGCGGTGTCCGGCGCCACCGCGGTGGGCCTGGAGGCGGTGGCCTACCGGCCGCTGCGGCGGCGCAACGCCGACCGGTTGTCCTTCTTGATCACCGCCATCGGGATGTCGTTCGTGCTGCAGGAGTTCGTGCACTTCGTGCTGCCGAAGATCATCCCGGGCTACGGCGGCTCCAACGCCCAGCAGCCGATCAAACTGGTGTCGCCCCAGACGCAGTTCACCGTGTTCGGTGCGGCGGTCAGCAACATCACGCTGATCATCGTGGTCGCCGCGCTGGTGCTGGCGCTGGTGACCGACGCCACGATCAACCGCACCAGGTTCGGCCGCGGCATCCGCGCGGTGGCCCAGGATCCCGACACCGCCACGCTGATGGGGGTGTCCCGGGAACGCGTCATCATGCTGACCTTCCTGCTCGGCGGGCTGCTGGCGGGTGCGGCGGCGCTGCTGTACACCCTCAAGGTGCCGCAGGGCATCATCTACTCCGGCGGATTCCTGTTGGGCATCAAGGCATTCACCGCAGCGGTGCTGGGCGGCATCGGCAACCTGCGCGGTGCGCTGCTGGGCGGGCTGCTGCTCGGGGTGATGGAGAACTACGGGCAGATGGTGTTCGGCACCCAGTGGCGCGATGTGGTCGCGTTCGTGCTGCTGGTGCTGGTGCTGCTGGTCCGGCCCACCGGCATACTCGGCGAGAGCCTGGGGAGGGCGCGGATATGAGCCGACTGTGGGCACCCGGGGACGCGCTGCGCGACTGGTGGGACGAGCTGACCCGGGTGCAGAAGTGGGGCTTCGGCCTGATCGGGTTCCTCCTGCTGGCGCTGGTGCCGCTGTTCCCGCCGCCGCTCCTGGACACGCCCGGCATCAGCCTGGGCGGCACGCTGGCCCAGTTCACCATGGTCGCGCTGATCGCCATCGGCCTGAACGTGGTGGTGGGCCAGGCCGGCCTGCTCGACCTCGGCTACGTCGGCTTCTACGCCGTCGGCGCCTACACCGTGGCGCTGCTGACCAGCCCGGAGAGTCCGTGGAACCGCATGGGCGAGACCGGGTTCTTCAGCCCGGACTGGGCCTGGCTGACGTGTGTGCCGATCGCGATGGTGATCACCGCGATCACCGGGCTGCTCATCGGCTCGCCCACGCTGCGGTTGCGCGGCGACTACCTGGCCATCGTCACGCTCGGCTTCGGCGAGATCATCCGGCTGATGGCCGACAACCTCTCCGACGTCACCAACGGCTCGCGTGGCCTGCACCAGGTCGCCTATCCGCGCATCGGGGAGAGCGAGTCGCTGCCCAACGGCGTGTTCTCCAGCGGGAACTCGATCGGCGACGCCAACTACGGCACCTGGTGGTTCTGGCTGGGGCTGACGCTGGTGGCGGCGATGCTGCTGCTGGTCGGCAACCTCGAGCGCAGCCGGGTGGGCCGGGCCTGGGTGGCCATCCGCGAGGACGAGGACGCCGCGGAGGTGATGGGCGTCAACACCTTCAAGTTCAAGCTGTGGGCGTTCGTCATCGGCGCCGGCATCGGGGGACTGTCCGGCGCGCTGTACGCCGGCCAGGTGCAGTACGTCGCCCCGCCGACGTTCAACATCATCAACTCGATGCTGTTCCTGTGCGCGGTGGTGCTCGGCGGCCAGGGCAACAAGCTCGGGGTGGTGTTCGGCGCGTTCGTCATCGTGTACCTGCCCAACCGGCTGCTGGGGGTGCAGCTGTTCGGCATCAACGTCGGCGACCTGAAGTACCTGTTCTTCGGGCTGGCGCTGGTGGTGATGATGATCTTCCGGCCGCAGGGGCTGTTCCCGGTGCGCCAGCAGCTGCTGGCCTACGGCCGCACCGCGCGCCGGCTGCTGGCCCGCGGCGACGACGAGAGGGCGGCGGCATGACCGAACCGCACAGCACGGCCGAACGGGCCGCCCGGCACCGCGAGGTCCACGCCGCTGAGGGTGAGATCCTGCTGGAGACAAAGGATCTCACCGTGAAGTTCGGCGGCCTGACCGCCCTGGACGCGGTGAGCTTCGCCATCCGCCGCGGCGAGATCCTCGGGCTGATCGGGCCCAACGGCGCCGGCAAGACCACCTGCTTCAACGCCATCACCGGGGTGTACCGGCCCAGCTCCGGCGAGGTGATCTTCGACGGCGAGCCGCTCGGCCGGCTCAAGCGGCACCAGATCACCCGCCGCGGCATCGCCCGCACCTTCCAGAACATCCGGCTGTGGGGCGAGATGACCGCGCTGGAGAACGTCGTGGTCGCCACCGACGCCCGGCACCGGACCTCGGTGCCCGGGGCGCTGTTCCGCTCGCCGCGGCACCGCCGCGAGGAGCGCGACGCCGTCGAACGCGCCACCGCGCTGCTGGAGTTCGTCGGCATCGCGCACCGCGGCGAGGAGAAGGCCAAGAACCTGTCCTACGGCGACCAGCGCCGCTTGGAGATCGCCCGGGCGCTGGCCACCGAGCCGAAGCTGCTCTGCCTCGACGAGCCGGCCGCCGGGTTCAACCCGGCCGAGAAGGCCGCGCTGATCGAGCTGATCCGCAAGATCCGCGACGACGGCTACACCGTGCTGCTCATCGAGCACGACATGCGGCTGGTGATGGGAGTGACCGACCGGATCGTGGTGCTGGAGTTCGGCCGCAAGATCGCCGACGGCAGGCCCGCCGAGATCCGCGAGGACCCGGCCGTGATCGCCGCCTACCTGGGGGTGCCCGATGACCAAGTCGGCTGACCGCAAGGTGCTGCTGGAGGTGCGCGACGCCGTCGTGCACTACGGCAAGATCCGTGCGCTGCACGGGATCTCGCTGGTGGTGCACGAGGGGGAGCTGGTCACCCTGCTCGGCTCCAACGGCGCCGGCAAGACCACCACCATGCGCGCCATCTCCGGGCTGCGCCCGTTGACCTCGGGCTCGATCCTGTTCGACGGCGAGGACATCACCCGGATGAAGGCGCACCGGCGGGTGGCCGCCGGGCTGATCCAGGCCCCGGAGGGGCGTGGGGTGTTCCCCGGCATGACCGTGCTGGAGAACCTCGAGATGGGTTGTTACGGGCGCAAGTTCGCTTCCCGTGCCGAGCACCGGGAACGGCTGGAGTGGGTGTTCGAGACGTTCCCGCGGCTGCGGGAGCGGCGCAACCAGGTGGGCGGGACGCTGTCCGGCGGCGAGCAGCAGATGCTGGCGATCGGCCGGGCGCTGATGGCCCGGCCCCGGGTGCTGCTGCTCGACGAGCCGTCGATGGGGCTGGCGCCCATGGTCATCTCGCAGATCTTCGGGATCATCGCCGACATCAACGCCCGGGGCACCACGGTGCTGCTCGTCGAGCAGAACGCCCAGCAGGCGCTGAGCCGCTCGGACCGCGCCTACATCCTGGAGACCGGCGAGATCACCCGGACCGGCGAGGCCCGGCAACTGCTGGCCGACGACAGCATCCGCGCGGCCTACCTCGGCGTGGCCTGACCCCCTGCCGTACCCGCGCGCAGCGGGACGGAGCGGGTCAGCCGATCCGGAACCGCTTGATGCGGGAGGTGGCGCCGCCGACCAGCGTCACCCGGCTGCGCGGCACCCCGAAGTGCTCGGCGAGCACCGCCGCGACCGCCTTGGTGGCCTTGCCCTCCACCGCGGGTTCGCGCACGTACACGGTCAGCGAGCCGTCCTCGCCCGTCTCGACCAACGGGCCCTTGCGGCTGTTGGGTTTGACCGTGACGACGACGATCCCGCTGTCACTCACCGGGCGACGATAACCGACGAGCCGTGGCCGAACAGGCCCTGGTTCGCCGTCACGCCCACCTTGGCGTCCTCGACCTGCCGGCCGGTGGCCTGGCCGCGCAGCTGCCAGGTCAGCTCGCAGACCTGCGCGATGGCCTGGGCCGGGATGGCCTCGCCGAAGCAGGCCAGCCCGCCGGACGGGTTGACCGGGATGCGCCCGCCGATGGTGGTCGCACCGCTGCGCAGCAGCCCTTCGGCCTCGCCCTTGGGGCACAGCCCGAGGTGCTCGTACCAGTCCAACTCGAGTGCGGTGGACAGGTCGTAGACCTCGGCCAGCGACAGGTCCTCGGGCCCGATGCCCGCCTCGGCGTAGGCGGCGTCGAGGATCTGGTCCTTGAACACCCGGTCCGGCGCCGGCGCCACCGCGGTGGAGTCGGTGGCGATATCGGGCAGCTCGGGCAGGTGCTGCGGGTAGCGCGGGGTCACCGTCGACACCGCCCGCACCGACGGCACCCCCTTGACCGAGCCGAGGTGCTGCTCGGCGAACCGCTTGCTGGCCACCACCAGCGCGGCCGCGCCGTCGGAGGTGGCGCAGATGTCGAGCAGCCGCAGCGGATCGGACACCACCGGCGAGGCCAGCACCTCCTCGACCGAGGTCTCCTTGCGGTAGCGGGCGTTCGGGTTGTGCAGGCCGTGCCGGGCGTTCTTGACCTTGACCGCGGCGAAGTCCTCGGGGGTGGCGCCGTAGAGGTCCATGCGACGCCGGGCCAGCAGCGCGAAGTAGACCGGGTTGGTCGCGCCGATCAGGTGGAACCGCTGCCAGTCCGGGTCGTTGCGGCGCTCGCCGCCGACCGGGGCGAAGAACCCCTTCGGGGTGGTGTCGGCGCCGATCACCAGCGCGACGTCGCACAGCCCGGCCAGGATCTGGGCCCGGGCGCTCTGCAGCGCCTGCGACCCGCTGGCGCAGGCCGCGTACGACGACGACACCGGCACGCCGTTCCAGCCCAGCTTCTGGGCGAAGGTGGCGCCGGCGACGAAGCCCGGGTAGCCGTTGCGGATGGTGTCGGCGCCGGCGACGAACTGGATGTCGCGCCAGTCCAGGCCGGCGTCCGCCAGCGCGGCCCGGGCCGCGACGACGCCGTACTCGGTGAAGTCGCGGCCCCACTTGCCCCACGGGTGCATGCCCGCACCCAGGATGTAGACGGGTTCCGGGCTCACGCCGCACCCCCTTCGGTCACCGGCTTCCAGCCGTAGGTCAGACGGGTCACGCCCTCGTCGTCGGTGTAGAGCGGGATCAGGGTCAGCTCCATCTCCATCCCGACCTGCAGGTCGGCGGCGAGCACCCCGTCGACCACCTTGCCGAGCACGATCAGCCCCTCGGCGGCCAGCTCGACCGCGGCGATCGCGAACGGCTCGAAGTGCGCGGGCGCCGGGTACGGCGGAGGCGGCGCGTACTGGTTCTCGGTGTAGCTCCACACCTTCCCGCGTCGGGACAGCGCGACGGACTCGAGCTCGTCGGCGGTGCAGGCCGGGTTCGGGCAGTTGTTGGCCCGCGGCGGGAACACGTAGGTGCCGCACTCGGGGCACTTCGATCCGATCAGATGTGGGTTGCCGGCATCGTCGACGGCCCACCAGCCGTCGATCGCAGGGGCTTCGGATGTAGCTGGCACGGGCCAAAGCGTACGCGATGGCGGCGGTCAAACTGAAACGTGTTGCAATTCGCTTCCGGCTGGTGGGACGGCGGTGTTGCACAGGATCCGTTCGACCTCCGCGGTGTGCGAGCGGAGCAGGTTGTGCGGGGCGTCGAGCACGTGCCCGGTCCAGTCCGGCTCGGTGCGCAGCAGGCCGCCAGCGGTGACGGCTCGTCCCAGCCGGTGGCGTAGACGTAGACCCGGCGGAACCGCGCCGGGTCGCCGGCCAGTCGGATCGGCTGCAGCAGTGCCGCCCGCTGGCCCGGCGACGCCGGCTGCGCACGGCCGAGTTGGGCGGGCTTCCGCTCATCGCGCTGCCGCGCGGTGCCGGGATCCGCCGACTGCTCGACGCCGCCTGCGCCCGGGCGGGGGTGGTGCCGCGGATCGCGTTCGAGGCCACCACGCCGCGGGCCCTGGTCGATCTCGCCGAGCGCGGCCTGGGCGTGGCCGTCGTACCGAGCTCGGCCGCCCGTGACCGCCCCGGGGTGCGGGTGCTGGCGCTGGAACCCGAGCTGCGCGGCCGGCTGGTGTGGGTGTGGCGGGCCGACGGGCCGCTGAGCCCGGCGGCGCGGGCCCTCGTCGCGCGGGCTCGGCGGCTGGGCGCCGTCGGGGCGGATGCATAAGGTAGGTCCGTGAGCCCCGCCAAGACCGCCGCGAAGCCCACCCCCGCCGCCGACGCCGGCGCCCCGCCCGCCAAGCCCACGCTGATGCTGCTGGACGGCAACTCGCTGGCCTTCCGCGCCTTCTTCGCGCTACCCGCGGAGAAGTTCCGGACCAAGAACGGCCTGACCACCAACGCGGTCTACGGGTTCACCGCGATGCTGATCAACCTGCTGCGCGACGAGCAGCCCAGCCATGTCGCGGTGGCCTTCGACGTGTCCCGGCAGACCTTCCGGGCGGAGAAGTACCCCGAGTACAAGGCCGGCCGGGCCGCCACCCCCGACGAGTTCCGCGGCCAGATCGACATCACCAAGGAGGTGCTGGCCGCGCTCGGCATCACCGTGCTGGCCGAGCCCGGCTTCGAGGCCGACGACATCATCGCCACCCTGGCCACCCGCGCCGAGGCCGAGGGCTTCCGGGTGCTCGTGGTCACCGGCGACCGCGACGCGCTGCAGCTGGTCACCGACAACATCACCGTGCTCTACCCGCGCAAGGGGGTCAGCGACCTGACCCGGTTCACCCCGGAGGCGGTGGTGGAGAAGTACGGGCTGACCCCGACCCAGTACCCGGACTTCGCCGCGCTGCGCGGCGACCCGAGCGACAACCTGCCGGGCATCCCGGGGGTGGGGGAGAAGACCGCGGCCAAGTGGATCATCGAGTACGGCTCGCTGCAGGCGCTGGTCGACAACGCCGACGCGGTGCGCGGCAAGGTCGGCGACGCGCTGCGGGCCAACCTCGCCACCGTGGTGCTCAACCGCGAGCTGACCGACCTGGTCCGCAACGTGCCGCTGGCGCAGACCCCGGACATGCTCAAGCTGCGGCCGTGGGACCGCGACCGGATCCACCGGCTGTTCGACGACCTGGAGTTCCGGGTGCTGCGCGACCGGCTGTTCGAGACGCTGTCCTCGTCGGACCCGGAGACCGATCGCGGCTTCGACGTGCGCGGCCGGGCGCTGCAACCCGGCGAGCTGGCCGCCTGGCTGGCCGAGCACAGCGACGGCCGCCGGTTCGGCCTGGCGGTGGCCGGCACCAACAAGGTCTACGACGGGGACGCTACCGCGCTGGCCATCGTCTCGGCCGACGGCGAGGGCCGCTATCTCGACACCGCCGCGCTCGACCCGGAGGACGAGGCCGCGCTGGCCCGCTGGCTGGCCGACCCCGGCCCGCCCAAGGCGCTGCACGAGGCCAAACAGGCCATGCACGACCTGGCCGGGCGCGGCTGGACGCTGCGCGGCGTCACCTCCGACACCGCGCTGGCCGCCTACCTGGTGCGGCCCGGCCAGCGTAGTTTCACCCTGGAGGACCTGTCGCTGCGCTACCTGCGCCGCGAGCTGCGCGCCGACAACCCGCAGCAGGACCAGCTGTCGCTGCTCGACGACACCGACGGGGTCGACGAGCAGGCGGTGCAGGCGCTGATCCTGCGCGCCTGCGCGGTGCTCGACCTGGCCGACGCGCTGGACGAGGAGCTGGCCCGGATCGACTCGCTGCAGCTGCTGCACGGCATGGAGCTGCCGGTGCAGCGGGTGCTGGCCGAGATGGAGAGCGCCGGCATCGCGGTGGACCTGGACCGGCTCACCGAGCTGCAGGCCGACTTCGCCGCCCAGATCCGCGACGCCGCCGACGCCGCCTACTCGGTGATCGGCAAGCAGATCAACCTGGGCTCGCCGAAACAGCTGCAGGTGGTGCTGTTCGACGAGCTGGGCATGCCCAAGACCAAGCGCACCAAGACCGGCTACACCACCGACGCCGACGCACTGCAGAGCCTGTTCGAGAAGACCGGCCACCCGTTCCTGCAGCACCTGCTCGCGCACCGCGACGCCACCCGGCTCAAGGTCACCGTCGACGGCCTGCTCAATGCGGTGGCCCCGGACGGGCGCATCCACACCACGTTCAACCAGACCATCGCCGCGACCGGCCGGCTGTCCTCCACCGAGCCGAACCTGCAGAACATCCCGATCCGCACCGAGGCGGGCCGGCGCATCCGCGACGCGTTCGTGGTGGGCGACGGCTACGCCGAGCTGATGACGGCCGACTACAGCCAGATCGAGATGCGGATCATGGCGCACCTGTCCGGCGACGAGGGGCTGATCGAGGCCTTCCGCAGCGGCGAGGACCTGCACACCTTCGTCGCCTCGCGGGCCTTCTCGGTGCCCTCCGACGAGGTCACCCCGGAGTTGCGGCGGCGGGTCAAGGCGATGAGCTACGGGCTGGCCTACGGGCTGAGCGCCTACGGCCTGGCCCAGCAGCTCAAGATCTCCACCGAGGAGGCCAAGCTGCAGATGGAGCAGTACTTCGCGCGCTTCGGCAAGGTGCGCGAGTACCTGCACTCGGTCGTCGAGCAGGCCCGCCGGGACGGCTACACCTCCACGGTGCTCGGCCGCAGGCGCTACCTGCCCGAGCTGTCCAGCAGCAACCGGCAGGTCCGGGAGGCCGCCGAGCGGGCCGCGCTGAACGCGCCGATCCAGGGCAGCGCCGCCGACATCATCAAGGTCGCGATGATCGGGGTGGACGAGGCGATCAAGGCCGCCGGGCTGCGGTCGCGGATGCTGCTGCAGGTGCACGACGAGCTGGTGTTCGAGGTGGCGCCGGGGGAGCGGGAGGCCCTCGAGCGGCTGGTCCGCGAGAAGATGGGCGGCGCCTATCCGCTCGACGTGCCGCTGGAGGTCAGCGTCGGCTACGGCCGCTCCTGGGACGCCGCGGCGCACTGAGCCGGGCCCGATCGGGCGGTGCGAACCGGCACCTGGTGGCTGTTCGGGCGATTCTCGGCTACGGTCGGCGATCGTTACCTTGGTCGTTGCCTATGGATGACATCGCTCAGCAGATCCGCTTCCTGGCCCGCCTGGGCGCCGCGATGGGTGCCGCGAACTATCCGGTCACGCTGATCCGGCAGATGCTCAACCGCGCCTCGGCGGCGTACGGGATCGCCACCGACCACGTCGTGCTGCCCAACACCGTGCAGGTGTTCGCCGCCACCGGCGGGCCGGGCGCCGCGGTGCAGTCCGTGCAGATGGAGGCGGACCTGCGGTTCGACCAGACCTTCCCGCTGGCGCGGCTGGTGTCGTCGACGATGCGCGGCTCGGTGGACCCCGTCGAGGGTGAGGCCCGGCTCGACCGCATCCTCGGCGCCCCGCCGCCCGTCCCGCCGTGGTTGCCCGTCCTCGGCTACGGCGTGTGGAGCGCGGGCCTGGCGCTGGTGCTCGAACCGTCGCCGCTGAACCTGCTCGGCGCGACGGTGCTGGGCCTGCTGGTCGGCCTGCTGGCGGCCGTCGCACGCCGCTTCACCCCCCTCACGCAGCTGCTGCCGGTGCTCAGCGCGTTCCTGGTCGCCGGGGTCAGCATCGGGGTGGCCGAGCACCTCGGGCTCGATCACGTCGGACTGCGGGCGCTCATCCCGCCGCTGGCCATGTTCCTGCCCGGTGCCGCGATCACCCTCGCGGTCGTCGAGCTCACCTCCCGCGACACCATCTCCGGGGCGAGTCGACTGATCGCGGGATTCGTGGCCCTCGCCCAGCTGGCGTTCGGCATCGTCATCGCCGCCGAACTGCTCGGACTCGAGGAGTCGCACCTCAGCGGCGAGCCGGTGAACAAGCTCGGGGCGTGGGCGCCGTGGCTGGGGGTGGCGGTCTACGCGGTCGGCGTCATGCTGTTCTTCGGGCCACCGCTGTCGTTCCTGCCGTGGCTGCTGCTGATCGCGTACTGCGCCTACGGTGCCCAGTTCGTCGGAGACCTGTTCCTCGGCGGCTACGCCAGCGGGGTCTGCGGCGGGCTGGTGCTGACGATCTGCGCGATGGCGCTGACCCGCAGGCGTGGGGCGCCCCCGGCGGTGTCGCTGATCCTGCCCGGGTTCTGGCTGCTCGTGCCCGGTTCCATCGGCCTGATCGGGGTCGCGGAACTGTTCGGCGCGGCCGGGGACTCCGCCCTCGGCGTCACCTTCATCTCGATGATCTCCGTCGTGCTCGGGCTGCAGGCCGGGTTCGTGGTGTGGCAGCTCGGCCGGCGCCGGCGCAGCCGGAGGGGACCCGGGTTTGTTCAGGATGTCCCCGGTCGAGTAGGCTCGTCACGTACCTGTGCGCAACATCGCAGGACCGACATCTGAACAACTGTCCCTACGACCAAAACTGTCCGGAGCAACCCACCACATGCCAAGTCCCTCCGTCACCTCGCCGCAAGTAGCCGTCAACGACATCGGCTCCTCCGAGGATTTTCTCGCCGCCATCGACAAGACCATCAAGTACTTCAACGATGGCGACATCGTCGAAGGGACGATCGTCAAGGTTGACCGCGACGAGGTCCTGCTCGACATCGGCTACAAGACCGAAGGGGTCATCCCGTCCCGCGAGCTCTCGATCAAGCACGACGTCGACCCCCACGAGGTGGTGTCCGTCGGCGACCGCGTCGAGGCCCTGGTCCTCACCAAGGAGGACAAGGAAGGCCGGCTGATCCTGTCCAAGAAGCGCGCCCAGTACGAGCGCGCCTGGGGCACCATCGAGGCGCTCAAGGAGCGGGACGAGGCCGTCAAGGGCACCGTCATCGAGGTCGTCAAGGGCGGCCTGATCCTCGACATCGGTCTGCGCGGCTTCCTGCCGGCCTCGCTGGTCGAGATGCGCCGCGTCCGCGACCTGCAGCCCTACATCGGCAAGGAGCTCGAGGCCAAGATCATCGAGCTGGACAAGAACCGTAACAACGTGGTGCTGTCCCGTCGTGCCTGGCTCGAGCAGACCCAGTCCGAGGTCCGCAGCGAGTTCCTCAACCAGCTGCAGAAGGGCGCCATCCGCAAGGGCGTGGTGTCCTCGATCGTCAACTTCGGCGCGTTCGTCGACCTCGGTGGGGTCGACGGCCTGGTCCACGTCTCCGAGCTGTCCTGGAAGCACATCGACCATCCGTCCGAGGTCGTCCAGGTCGGCGACGAGGTCACGGTCGAGGTGCTCGACGTCGACATGGACCGCGAGCGGGTCTCGCTGTCGCTCAAGGCGACGCAGGAGGATCCGTGGCGGCACTTCGCCCGCACCCACGCGATCGGCCAGATCGTGCCGGGCAAGGTCACCAAGCTGGTGCCGTTCGGTGCGTTCGTCCGCGTCGAGGAGGGCATCGAGGGCCTGGTGCACATCTCCGAGCTGTCCGAGCGGCACGTCGAGGTGCCGGACCAGGTCGTGCAGGTCGGCGACGACGCGATGGTCAAGGTCATCGACATCGACCTGGAGCGTCGCCGCATCTCGCTGAGCCTCAAGCAGGCCAACGAGGACTACAGCGAGGAGTTCGACCCCTCGAAGTACGGCATGGCCGACAGCTACGACGAGCAGGGCAACTACATCTTCCCCGAGGGCTTCGACCCGGAGACCAACGAGTGGTTGCCGGGCTACGAGAAGCAGCGTGAGGAGTGGGAGGCCCGCTACGCCGAGGCCGAGCGGCGGCACCGGATGCACACCGCGCAGATGGAGAAGTTCGCCGCCGCCGAGGCGGAGGCGGCTGCCCGCGCGGCCACCGGCGGCCGCAGCGACGAGCCCGCTTCCGGTTCGCTGGCCAGCGACGAGCAGCTCGCCGCGCTGCGGGAGAAGCTCGCCGGCAACGCCTAAGCCACGACGCCTGGGCACAACGTCTGTTGAGACCACGCAGGGTCGCCGTCCGCGGCCCTGCGTGGTTTCGCTTTGTGGGGAGCCAGACATGATTCGGATCGGCCTGACCGGCGGGATCGGCGCCGGCAAGTCCACCGTCGCGCGGACCTTCGCCGAGTGCGGCGGGGTGATCATCGACAGCGACAAGCTCGCCCGTGAGGTGGTCGAGCCCGGCACCGAGGGGCTGGCCCGGCTGGTGGAGGCCTTCGGGGCCGACATCCTGGCGCCGGACGGCTCGCTGAACCGGCCCGCGCTGGCGGCCAAGGCGTTCGCCGACGACGAGCAGCGGGCCAAGCTGAACGGGATCATGCACCCGCTGATCGGGCAGCGCCGCGCCGAGATCATCGACGCGGTCACCGACACCCCGGAGCGGCCGGCGGTGGTCGTCGAGGACATCCCGCTGCTGGTGGAGACCGGCATGGCGCCGTCGTTCCCGCTCGTGGTGGTGGTGCACACCGACGTGGAGACCCGGGTGCGCCGGCTGGTGGAGTTCCGCGGCATGCCCGAGGCCGACGCCCGGGCCCGCATCGCCGCCCAGGCCACCGACGAGCAGCGCCTCGCGGCCGCCGACGTGGTGCTGGACAACTCCGGCAGCCCCGACGACCTCGCCGAGCGGGCGCGCCGGCTGTGGCGGGACCGGGTGCTGCCGCTGGCCCACAACATCACCGCGCGGCAGCCGGTGCGGCCCGCCCCGGCACTCGTTCCGCACGACCCGGCCTGGGCCGCGGCCGCGCAGCGCATCATGGCCCGCGTCCGGCTGATGGGCGGCGACAAGGTGATCCGGGTCGACCACATCGGGTCCACCGCGGTGCCCGGGCTGGACGCCCGCGACGTGGTGGACATCCAGGTCACGGTCGCCTCGCTGGCGGCGGCCGACGAGCTGGCCGAGGCGCTGCTGCCGGTCGGGTTCCCGCGGGTCGACGCGGTGACGGCGGATCCGCCGCTCGACGACGACGCGGCGCGGTGGGCCAAACGGCTGCACGCCGCCGCCGACCCGGGCCGGCCGGCCGAGATCCACGTCCGGGTGCAGGGTTGGCCCAATCAGCGGTTCGGGCTGCTGCTGCGGGACTGGCTGGCCGCCGACCCGGGAGTCCGGGCGGAGTATCTGGAGGTCAAGCGGGCCGCGCTGGACGCCCCGGACTACGCCGCGGCCAAGCGGCCGTGGTTCGCCCGGGCGTATCCGCGGGCCCTGGCCTGGGCCGAGCGCACCGGCTGGCAGCCCGGGCCCTAGCGGCGGTCAGGACAGCCGCACGCCGAACCGGCGGGCGAGCTTGACCGCGG
>NZ_CALDGS010000108.1 GCF_937941905.1 uncultured Mycolicibacterium sp.
CCCACAACATGCAGCAGGCCGCCCGGGTCAGCGATCAGACCGCGTTCTTCAACCTCGAGGCCACGGGCCGGCCCGGCCGGCTGGTCGAGATCGACGACACCGAGAAGATCTTCTCCAACCCCAGCCAGAAGGCCACCGAGGACTACATCTCCGGCCGGTTCGGCTGAGCCGCCGGCGCCAGCAGCTCGGCGCGGTCGCACACCCGCCACAGCTCGACCGTCTGCACCAGCCAGTAGACGGCGAACAACCCGATCAGCACGGCCTCCACGGCCAGCACCAGGCGCGCGGCGGCGCCGAGCAGATGCACCGTCACCGCGGCCACCACCGTGACCGCCATCAGGATCGAGATCGCCCGGTAGATCCGGGCGTAGACGTGCCGGTTCGGGCAGCGGTCCGGATGCTGGCGCCGCACCAGCCAGGCCGTGCTGCCCACGGTCAGCACCATCACCGCGAACAGCAGCACCGCGGCGACGTTGTGGGCGTAGGCGTCGAAGCGGTCGCGGAACCCGACGAAGGCCGCCAGTCCGGCCAGCAGTAGCCACCACTGCCCCCAGCGCACCATCCGGGCCGGCAGGCTCAGCGGCACCGCGGTGTGGCTGCGCAGATACAGCCACCACGCCGCCAGCCGCGACACCGCCAGCGCGGCGACCAGCGCCCACACCCCGACCCCGATCGTCGGGATCGCCGGAGCCGTTGTCGGACAACCGTTCCCGGGTGGAGGCACCGGGACCAGGGCCACCACGAAGGCCAGCACCCCGGCCAGGTCGAGCAGCTCGTCCTCCAGATCGCTGCCACCGCGGTAGACGATCAGCAATGCGCCCAGCGCACCGACCGCGACCACGAACGGCCCCTGGGCGGCGGAGTGGTAGTAGGCGCTGATCGAGTCCAGCCAGCAGCCGGTGCGCAGCCGCTCGCCGAGCACCCCGGCGGCCAGCAGCACGACCATGACCGCCATCCCACCGCGCAGATACCGGTAGGTGTCCAGCGCGACGTCGCGGCGACTCATCGGATCGGTTGGCGGCCGGGATCAGTGGGCGTGCATGGTCTCCGGGTCCGGGTACTCCCCGGTCACCATGAAGATCACCCGCCGGGCCACCTCCACGGCGTGGTCGGCGAACCGCTCGTAGAACCGGCTGAGCAGCGTGACGTCCACCGCCGCGGTGACACCGTGCTTCCACTCCCGGTCCATCAGCACCGAGAACAGGTGCTTGTGCAGATCGTCCATCGCGTCGTCGTCCTCGCGGATCCGGGCGGCCCGGTCCGGATCCCGGGTCAGCAGCGCCTCCTTGGCGGCGTTGCCGAGCTCCACCGCCACCCGGCCCATCTCGGCGAAGTAGCCCCGCACCTCCTCGGGCAGCGCGTGCTGGGGGTGGCGACGGCGGGTGATCTTGGCCACGTGCAGCGCCAGCGCGCCCATCCGGTCGATGTCCGCGGCGATCTGCAGCGAGCTGACGATGGCGCGCAGATCGCCGGCCACCGGCGCCTGCAGTGCCAGCAGCACGAACGCGGTCTCCTCGGCGCGGGCGCTCATCGCGGTGATCGGCTCGTGGTCGGTGATCACCTGCTCGGCCAGCGCCAGATCGGCGTTCAGCAGGGCCTGGGTGGCCCGCTCCATCGCCGCGCCCGCCAGGCCGCACATCTGCCCCAGCTGCTCGGTCAGGCCGGCCAGCTGTTCTTGGTAGGCGGTTCGCATGCGTCCACCCTACGGTGCCCATCCGGGCACGTCACGACGCCACGGTGAACCGAAGGTGAATCCGACCTGGACAAACGGTGTCAGTCGCAGCTGGTGTCGGCGGCGTTGGTGATGGTCAGATCGTCGGGCAGCGCGGTCGGGGCCGGGTGGGTGCCGCGGATCAGCTGCACCTGCACACCCGAACCGGACGGCTGCGGCGGCTGCACCGTCGCGAAGTCGTTGCCCAGCACCACTCGCACGGTGTCGCCCATCCCGGTCACCCGCTCCAGGGTGGCGTTGCCGAACGCCGAGGCGACCGTGGCGGCGGCCTGTTCGTTGCCCGACGAGAACAGCACCGTGGTCTCGCTCAGCTCGGTCGGGTAGTCGTCGGGCTCCTCGACGTTGAACCCGTAGGCCTCCAGCTCCGCGGAGGCGCTGGCGGCCAGCCCGCTCACGCTCGTCGAGTTCGACACCCGCACGGTCACCGCGGACGGGTCGGTGGTCACCAGGTCGACCACCTCGGCGGACTCACCGGTGTCGGCGGCCAGCTGATCCGGTGCCAGCGACTCCGGCGTGCCCGGCACCGGGGTGTTGTCCGGGTTGCGCTCCCCGGGCAGCGGGTCGTCGTTGATGATCGCGTCGAACAGGGCACGCATGTCGTCGGTGCGCGGCACCTCGTTGCCGTACTCGTCCGGGTAGCCGACCGTCGGCACGGTCACGAAGGTGATCCGGCCGGCGTTGATGTTCTGGATCGACTGGCCCAGCAGCACCAGGTCCTTGGTGTCGATGTTGTCGACGTAGGTGTCGTCGATGAACCGGTTCACCACGTCGTTGAGCTTGTTCAGCGAGAAGAAGACCTCCTTGGAGATCATCTGCCGCAGCAACGACGACAGGAACCGCTGCTGGCGTTTGATGCGGCCGTAGTCGCCGTTGAACTCGGTGGTGACGTGCCGGGCGCGTACGTAGTTCAGCGCGGTGGCCCCGTCGATCACCTGACGACCGGCGGTGGGCAGCACGGTGCCGAGCTGGTAGTCCTCCAGCGGCTCGGTGGTGCACACCTCCACCCCGCCCATGGCGTCGACCATCTTGGCGAAGCCGGCGAAGTCGACGGCCATGAACCGGTTGATGGCCAGGCCGGACAGCTTCTGGATCACCTTGACCAGGCACTTCGGGCCGCCGTAGGCGTAGGCGGAGTTCAGCTTGGTCTCGGTGTAGACCTCGTCGTCGCCGTAGCTCTGGGTCTCCTCGTCCCAGATCGGCCCGTACTCGCCGGTCTCGGGGTTCCACGGCTCGCACTTCATCGGGGTGATGGCCAGGTCGCGCGGGAAGGACACCGCCACCACCCGTTCGCGGTTGGCCGGGATGTTCACCAGGATCACCGTGTCCGAGCGCACCCCGGCGGCGTCCTGGGTGGTGCCCGCACCCATCTCGGCGTTCTCGCCGAGCCGGCTGTCCACGCCGACGATGAGGAAGTTCTCGTCCCCGAACTGGGCGTTCGGGTCGATGATGTCGCGCGAGTTCTGGTCCAGCGCGGAGACCCGGTTGAGGCTGTTGTTCTTCGACGACTGCCACTGGTAGGCCCCGCCGGTGAGCACCAGCGCGGAGGCCGCCATCACCGCGGCGGCGGTGCGCCCGGCCAGCAGCGCCCGGCGGCGGTTGCGCCGCGGCGTGCGGTCCGCCGCGACCGGCTGCGGCGCGGTGCCGCCGATGCGGGCCGGCCCGGGACGGCGCGCCGACAGATCGGGCAGGTCGTAGGGGTTGACCGCCGGCAGCACCTCGGTGTCGGCGTCGGGGCCGTCCGGGGTGGGGTGCGCCACGCCCACGCCGGGTGGGCCGACGGGTGCGGCGGCGAAGCCCTCCGTCGCGGTGTCGTCGGCGTCGGGTTCCGGTTCGGCGGCCCGCCGCCGGCGCCGCTGGATCGGCCCGGACTCGGCCGACACCCGGGCGATCAGATCGGCGACCGAGATGCCGTCGGTGTGGTTGCCGGTCGGCGCCGGCTCGGCCGCCTCGTCCGCGACCGAACGCCCGGGGGCCTCGGCGGCCTCGCCCGGGACGGCGGAGGCCGCCCGCTCCCACGGCGCCGCACCCCGGGACGGCCGCGGCGTGCGGGTCAGCCAGGGGTTGTCGCCCTCACCCGACGTCCGATCCTGCGGACGCCGCGGTTCGGGAGCGGCGGTGTCGCCTTCGCTCATCTCCGTACCGGCCTCCGACATGGGATCGTCGAGTGGATCGTCAAATACTGCCATTCGTCTTTAACAGCCGTCGCGCCACCCGCGCCACCCGAGCCGTTCGGTGACCGGGTCACGATTGCGCCGAGCTTTCGGCACGGCCTGGTCGCGGCGGCCGTCGGCATCATCCGCCCGAATGCATCACATCCGCCCCGGCGGGCACCGTGAGGTCGTCCGGGTCGTCGAGCCAGCCCTCCGGCAGCGACACCGAGGCGGGCGAGCCCTGCCGGCCGCGCGGGCCGGCGCCGACGGCCGGGAACGGCGCGTCCGGGTCCAGCCGGCGCAGCAGTTCGTCGAGCTCGGCACGGGTGCGGACCAGCGCCAGCGCGCTGCGCAGCTCGGAGCCGACCGGGTAGCCGTGCAGGTACCAGGCGATGTGCTTGCGGATGTCGCGCATCGCCTTGTCCTCGCCGAAGTGCGCGGTGAGCAGTTCGCCGTGCCGGCTGATGATGTCGGCCACCTCGCCCAGCGTCGGCGGGGTGGGGATCTCCCGGCCGTTGAACGCCGCCGACAGCTCGGCGAACAGCCAGGGGCGGCCCAGGCAGCCGCGGCCGATGACCACCCCGTCGCAGCCGGTGACGGCCATCATCCGCAGCGCGTCGTCGGCGGTGAAGATGTCGCCGTTGCCGAGCACCGGGATGCTCGTCACGTGCTGCTTGAGCACCGCGATCTGCTCCCAGTCGGCCTGCCCGGAGTAGCGCTGCGCGGCGGTGCGGGCGTGCAGCGCGACCGCCGCCGCCCCCTCCTCGGCCGCGATCCGACCGGCGTCGAGATGGGTGTGGTGGCGGTCGTCGATGCCGACGCGGAACTTCACCGTGACCGGGATGTCGGTGCCCTCGGTGGCCTTGACCGCCGCCGCCACGATCCGGCCGAACAGCCGCCGCTTGTACGGCAGGGCGGCGCCGCCGCCGCGCCGGGTCACCTTGGGCACCGGGCAGCCGAAGTTCATGTCGATGTGGTCGGCGAGGTTCTCGTCGACGATCATCCGCGCCGCCCGGTAGGTGGTCTCCGGGTCGACGGTGTAGAGCTGCAGCGACCGTGGCGACTCGTCCGGCGCGAACGTGGTCATGTGCATGGTGACCTGGTGCCGCTCGACGAGGGCACGCGCGGTCACCATCTCGCACACGTACAGGCCGCTGACCGTGCCGGCGCGGGCGATCTCCAGCTCCCGGCACAGCGTGCGGAACGCCACGTTGGTCACCCCGGCCATCGGCGCCAGCACCACCGGGCTGGCGAGCTCGATCGACCCGATCCGCAGTGGCCCCGTCCGGAGCGGGCGGGTTTGGGCTGCGACAGTCACGACCTCGAGGGTACGAGCCCCCGGACCCCGGGGTCCGGTCAGGAGGTGGCGAGCACCTTGGCGGCGGTGAGCTTCTCGGCCCGCCGGGCCTCCCGCTCCAGCCGGCGCTGCTTGGACTCCTCGAACTTCTCGCAGGCCTGCTCGAGCTCCTCGATCAGCTTGCCGAGGTCGTCGCGCATCCGGGCGGCCTCGCCGGTGAAGTCCTCGCGCTCGAAGATGCGCCACTTCTTCAGCACCGGCATCACGACGTCGTCGAGGTGGATGCGCGGGTCGTACACGCCGCCGACGGCGATGATGACGGCCTTGCGGCGGAACTCCGGCACGGTGAAGCCGGGCATCTTGAAGTTGCGCAGCACCCGGTGCAGCGAGTGCATCGCCTGGTCCGGCGCGATGTCGAAGCCGGCCTCGGAGACGTCCCGGTAGAAAATCATGTGCAGGTTCTCGTCGGCCGAGATGCGCTGCATCAGCTGATCGGCCACCGGCTCGCTGCAGGACCGGCCGGTGTTGCGGTGCGACACCCGGGTCGCGAGCTCCTGGAACGACACGTAGATCACCGAGTCGAACAGGCTCTCGGCGAACAGGTCGCCCTGCTTGTTCTGCCCCGGCGAGAACCCGCGGGTCATCTGCTCGACGCGCAGCTCCTCGAGCTGCACCGGGTCGACGTTGCGGGTGACGACGAGGTAGTCGCGCAGCGCGATGCCGTGCCGGTTCTCCTCGGCCGTCCACCGGTTGACCCACTGGCCCCAGGCCCCGTCCATGCCCATGTTCATCGCGATCTCGCGGTGGTACGAGGGCAGGTTGTCCTCGGTCAGCAGGTTCTGCATCATCGCCACCCGCGTGACCTCGGGAAGCTTCGCCTGCTCCGGATCCCAGTCCTGGCCGCCGAGCGCGTAGTAGTTCTTGCCGTCCGACCACGGGATGTAGTCGTGCGGGTTCCACTCCTTGGTCATCGACAGGTGCCGATTGAGCAGCTTCTCGACGACCGGCTCCAGCTCATGAAGCAGGTACAGGTCGCTCAAGTTCTCGTGCATCGGGGCCCCTCTGGTTATCTGTACCTCTTGGTTGCAGTCAATATATCTGTGTCCAAGAGTGACATCAAGTTTGGCCCGACCGACCGGACAGTCGGATTTCCCGCCGGCAACGCCGGGCGGGCTACTATCCTCGGCAGCGTTCGAGCGGTCCGCGAGTGCGGTCGCATCCCAACCGCAGGGGGTCTGGTGAACAGGTTCGTCAAGACGGTGCTCGGCGGCATCGGCGCCGGTCTGCTGGCCGCGGCCACCCTCGGTGGCGGTGTGGCGCAGGCTGATCCGCTCGCCGGCAAGACCTACGACCAGGCGTCGACCTGGATCGCCAACCGCAACGGCAAGGCGGTGGTGGCCAGCGTGGTGGGCGGGCAGCTCGACCTGAGCAAGTGCATCGTGATGTCGAGCTCGCGGGGCAAATTCATCGACGCGCTCGGCGAGAACAACCGCAGGCGCGAGTACTACCTGCATCTGAACTGCCAGCAGAGCGTCGCCGACGGCAAGCCGGGCAACTCGGTCACCTCCCCGCTGGGGGCGAGGGCCAAGAAGGAGCGGGAGACCGCCGAGGCGATCAAGCGCAACATCGAGCGCAAGCCGGACTACTGCATCGAGCGGGACTGGTGCGTGCGGTTCTGTGAGCGCACCGGCCTGTGTGAGCCGGAGGGCTGAGCCTGGGGCGTCGACCTCCGCCCGGGCGCGGCACCGTGACCGGGCTGTAACCTTTGTTATCACTCCGTGATGCGAGGTCGGTCGTCCGACGCTACGATCTTGCAGTCACCAGTGGCCGCGCCGCCGATCGGCGCGGCCACCCCGTACCCAGGAGGTCGTGCTCAAAGTGAAGAAGCAGCTTCTCGTGCTCGCCGGCGGTGCCGTGGCCGCCTCGGCCTCGGTGCTGTTCGGGTCGGGTCTGGCCGCCGCCGCGCCCGATGTGGTGGGGCAGACCTACGCGGATGCCGCGTCCGCCATCAGCGACGAGGGCGGCAAGCCGGTCATCGCCTCCCGGGTCGGCGACAAGCTGAACGAGGACGAGTGCATCGTCACCGCCGCGTGGGACGGTTCCTTCGTCCGTGACACCGGCGGCGAGTTCGCCGGTGACGAGGGCGAGATCATGCTCGCCCTGAACTGCAACGGCGGCTACGCGACCGCGACCAACCCGGGGACCTCGGTGCAGCACCCGCTCGGTCGGGAGGCCAAGCTCGCCGACGAGGAAGCCTCCTCGGCCGAGGAGTCGACCCTCGAGGAAGTCAGCACCCCGAACTACTGATCGGCCGCACCGGGCCCCGGTGTGAGTTCGATCACCCCGCCCTGCGTCTTTCCGTAGACTCGGGACAGCTCCCGGAATCCGCGATGCGGAGCTCCGCGGGGCGCCACCGAGTCGGGGGAGTGCACACCCTCCGCGCCCTGCGGAGTCCGGGATGAACCTCCGGACCAGGTGAAGGGCGGGACCATGAAAGCAGGACTGATCGCCGCGGCGGTGGCCGCGGGAGCGTGTGGTGCCGTGCTGGGCGGTGGCCTCGCCGCCGCCCAGCCGGACCTCGTCGGCCAGACCTACGCGGATGCGACGGCCGCCCTCGGCGAGCAGGGGATGAAGGCCGTGATCGGTGTGGTCGTCGGCAGCCGACTGCCCGTCGAGGAGTGCGTCGTGATCAACGCGCAGCCCATCTCGTCGATCCGACCCGGCATTCTCGACGAGTCCTACGAGCAGTACGCCCCGGCCGAGGGTGAGATGCAGCTGACCCTGGACTGCAACGGCGACGCCGCCACGCAGACCCCGACGTCGGCGGCCGCCGAGGGCGGGCGCGAGGCGCGGGACGCCGAGCAGGGAGCCGCGCACTCGGAGGAGGGCACGCTCGCCGAGGTGAACACCCCCAACGAGTAGCCGGGCTCAGCCGGCGTTGGCCCGGCTGAGCAGCAGGTCCACGCAGTAGTCGATGAACTGTTCGCGGGTGACGCTCAGCCGGCCGTCCAGGTAGGCGGTGAACAGCGTCGTCAGCGCCCCGATGAGCGCGGTCGCCGTCATCGCCTGGGCCGCCGGGTCGGTGATGCGCGTCAGCTTGTGCTGCAGCAGCTCGATGAAGCTCGGCATCCACTCCGCACCCGAGCGGGACAGCGCCGGCTCGGAGGACGGCGCCAGCAGCAGCACCCGGCCACCGGTCGGGTCGTCGACCATCAGCCCGACGAACCGCTCCACGGCCTCCCTCGCCGTGTCGGCCGTGCGCAGCGCCGCCATCGCGCGGGTGCACACCTCGTCGTAGACGGCGCGCACGAACTCGTCGCGGTCGGCGAAGCTTTCGTAGAAGTACCGCTCGGTCAGGCCGGCCTCCCGGCATACGGCCCGCACCGTCAGCGCCGGGCCGCCCTCGGCGCCCAGCAGCTTCACCCCGGCCGCGATCAGCTCGTCGCGTCGCATGGCCTGGCGATCCTCCAGTGGAACGCCGGACCAGCGGCGTACACGTTGACCGGGCGGCACTTCAACTCCTAGGGTTCAGTTTGACAACGCCAGTAGTCATTCTGACGGGAAGTTGACCAGTGACCCAAGATACGTCCGTCGCGCGCCCCGGGACCAGCGATTCCGACGTGCCGGCCGCCGGCTGTCCGGTCTCCGGCCACTACCGCACGCCGCCGGAGCCGCTCGGGCCGGACTCGCTGACCTGGCGCCTGTTCGGCGACTGGCGGGGCCTGCTGCAGGGGCCGTGGGCCGGGTCGATGCAGAACATGCATCCGCAGCTCGGTGCGGCGGTCAAGGACCACTCGATCTTCTTCACCGAGCGGCTGCCCCGGCTGTTCCGGTCGCTGTACCCGATCGGCGGGGTGGTCTTCGACGGCGACCGCGCCCCGCAGACCGGCCGCGAGGTGCGTGACTACCACATCGGCATCAAGGGCGTCGACGAGCAGGGCCGCCGCTACAACGCGCTGAACCCGGACGTCTTCTACTGGGCGCACGCCACCTTCTTCATGGGCACCATCCTGACCGCCGAGCACTTCGGCGACGGCCTCACCGAGGACGAGAAGCGCCAACTGTTCGACGAGCACATCACCTGGTACCGGATGTACGGCATGAGCATGCGGCCGGTGCCGGGCAGCTGGGAGGAGTTCCAGCAGTACTGGGACCACATGTGTCGCGAGGTGCTGGAGAACACCTGGGCGGCCCGCGAGGTGCTCAACCTGAAGACGATGCCCAAGCACCCGTCGATGGCGTGGCTGCCGGACCCGCTGTGGCGGGCGTTCCTGCGGGTGTTCGAGCCGTTCGCGGTGTGGGTGACCGTCGGGCTCTACGACCCGCCGGTGCGCGAGCTGATGGGCTACACCTGGTCGGCGCGCGACGAGCGGCTGCACCGGCTGTTCGGCCGCACCGTGAACCTGGTGTTCAAGCTGATCCCGCCCCGACGGCGGATGCATCCGCGCGCCCGGGCCGGCTGGGACCGGGCGGCCGGCCGTATCCCGGCCGACGCGCCGCTGGTGCACACCCCGCGGTGGCATCTGCCGCCGGAGAGCGAGCGGGGCAAGTCCATCCACTACTGCCCCGACGTGTAGTTGTGGCGTCCAAGCTCACACCCTGATCGGGTTTGCTCGACAGGCGTCGAGTGT
>NZ_CALDGS010000109.1 GCF_937941905.1 uncultured Mycolicibacterium sp.
ACTAACCGGCGCCACCGACAACTCAGCCGGCGCGCGGGGCCTACTCCGGTGCCTGCGTGGGCTGCCAGGGCTGGGGGAGACCGGGCTGTCCCGGGAACAGGAAGTCGATGAACGCCGCAGCGGTGGGCTGGGGTTCGTGGTTGGCCAGGCCCGGCCGCTCGTTGGCCTCGATGAAGACGTACTCGTCCCCGGACACGTCGGGCACCAGCAGGTCGATGCCGGTCACCGGGATGCCGATCGCCTCGGCCGCGGCCACCGCCACGCGGCACAGTTCGGGATGCACCGTTGCGGTCACGTCGTGGATGGTGCCGCCCTGGTGCAGGTTCGCGGTACGGCGCACCCGCAGCCGCCGGCCCTCGGGCAGCACGTCGTCGAGGGTGAACCCGGCCTCCCGCACCGTGGCCTCGGTGATTTCGTCGAGCGGGATGCGCGATTCGCCGCCGGTCGCCGCGGCGCGGCGGCGGCTCTGTGCCTCGATCAGTTCGGCGACGGAGTGCCGGCCGGTGCCGATCACCTCCGGCGGCATCCGCACCGCCGCGGCGACCACCTTGCCGTCGATCACCACCAGCCGCAGATCGTCACCCGCACAACACTGTTCGACGAGCACCTCGGGATAGTGGTGGCTGGCCCGCTGCAGCGCGGCGTCGAGTTCGGCGTGCGAGTCCACCCCGACGGTGATGCCCTTGCCCTGCTCGCCGCGGGTCGGCTTGACCACGACTTCGCCCACCTCGTCCAGGAATTCGTGATCGGCGGCGTCGAACGTCGCCAACCGGCCCCGGGGCACCCGGAGCCCGGCCTCCGACACGATCCGGCGGGTCAGCCGCTTGTCGTCGCAGCGGCTCATCGCCACGGCCGAGGTCAACTCCGACAACGACTCCCGCGTCACCACGCTGCGCCCGCCGTGCGACAGCCGCATCTCGCCGGTCTCGGCATCGAGCACCTCGACCCGGATGCCGCGCCGCATCGCCTCGTCGGCGATGATCCGCGCGTACGGGTTGAGGTCGTCCACCGTCTCCGGCGGGTGGGTGAACAGCGGCTCGTTGATCGCGTTCTTGCGTTTGATCGCCAGCACCGGCACCCGGGTGAAGCCGAGCTTCTCGTAGAGGCCGATCGCCGCGACGTTGTCGTGGGCCACCGAGAGGTCCATGTACCGGCGGCCGCGGCGGCGGAAGATGTCGGCCAGTGCGCGGGTCAGCGCCGCACCGACGCCGGGCAGCCCGGCGGCCGGGTCGACCGCCAGCGTCCACAGGCTCGAGCCCTGCTCGGGATCGTCGAACAGGCGCACGTGGTCCACCCCGGTGACGGCGCCCACCACGCTGCCGTCCTCGTCGCGGACCGCCACCAGGTAGTCGACCGCGTCGACATGACGGTGGTTGTCCCAGATGACCTCCACCGGCGCGGGAACCATCCCGCACCGCACGTAGGTGCGGTTCATCTGGTCGGCCTCGTCCGGGCTGCACGGCGGGCGCACCGTGATCCCCGGCGTCGGCCGGGGCGGGGCGTCCGGCTGGTCGGTGAACCGCAGCCGGTAGGTGTGGCTGGGGTCGATGAACAGCTCGGCCGGCGCCAGCGACACCAGCACGTGCGACTCGCGGGCGTAGATGCAGATGTCGCGCCGGCCCGGCCGTTCCCGGCGCAGCACCTCGGCCAGGTGCTCCGGGTCGGCGAAGGTCTGGCCGAAGATCAGCCTGCCCCAACCGAGTTCGAGCACCACATCGTCGGCCATGGCGTCCACCAGCTCCGGTGGGGACGCGTCGTGCAGGCTCAGGGTGATCGCCTCGGTGGGCTCGGTCCCGTGTTCGGTCGGCCGGTCGACGTCGGCGGTCATGCCGCGGCACCCCCGATCCCGTGCCGCTGCAGCCACAGCTCCAGCAGCGCGATCTGCCACAGTTCGTTGCCGCGCAACGGCGTCAGCTTCTCGTTCGGACCGGCCAGCAGCCGGTCCACCGCCTCCGGCCGGAACAGGCCGCGCTCCTTGGCCTGCGGTGCGTACAGCGCGTCGCGCACCAGGTCCAGATACGGCCCCTGCAGGTGGGTCAGCGCCGGCACCGGGAAGTAGCCCTTCGGCCGGTCGATGACCTCGGCCGGGATCACCCGCCGGGCGGCCTCCTTGAGCACGCCCTTGCCGCCCTGGGCGGTCTTGAGCGCCGGCGGGCAGCCGGCGGCCAGCTCCACCAGGTCGTGGTCCAGGAACGGCACCCGGCCCTCCAGCCCCCAGGCCATGGTCATGTTGTCCACCCGCTTCACCGGGTCGTCGACGAGCATCACCGTGGTGTCCAGCCGCAGCGCCCGGTCCACCCCGGTGTCGGCGCCGGCGGCCGCGAAATGGGCGGCGACGAACGCCTCGCTCGGGTCGCCCTCGGCCAGGTACTCCGGGCTGACCAGCTCGGCCACCCCGGCGGTGTCGCGGTCGAAGAACGCCGCCCGATAGGACGCCACCGATCCGTCGACATCGGCCGCCTCCGGCGCGGCCATCGGCGGATACCAGTGGTAGCCGGCGAACACCTCGTCGGCGCCCTGGCCGGACTGCACCACCTTGACGTGCCGGGCGACCTCCTCGCTGAGCAGGTAGAACGCCACGCAGTCATGGCTGACCATGGGTTCGCTCATCGCCCCGACCGCACCGTCGAGCGCGGGCAGCATGCGGTCGGTGTCGATGCGGATCTGATGGTGGTCGGTGCCGAACCGCGCGGCGACCAGATCGGAGTAGCGGAACTCGTCGCCGGCCACCCCGCCGACCGACTCGAACCCGATCGAGAACGTCTGCAGCCCGTGCTGGCCCTCCTCGGCGAGCAGGCCGACGATGAGGCTGGAGTCCACCCCGCCGGACAGCAGGCAGCCCACCGGCACGTCGGCCACCAGCCGGCGGCGCACCGCCACCCGCAGCGCCTCCAGCACGGCGTCCTGCCAGTCCCGTTCGGTCCAGTCGGCGCGGTCGGCACGGCGGCCGAAGTCCGGCGACCAGTAGGTGGTCGTGGTGATGCGGCCGTCGGGCTCGATCGCCGCCAGCGACGCCGGCGGCACCTTGCGCACCCCGCGCAGGATGGTCAGCGGCGCGGGCACCACCGAGTGGAACGTCATGTAGTGGTGCAGCGCCACCGGATCGATGCGGGTGTCCACCCCGCCGCCGGCCAGCAGCGCCGGCAGCGACGAGGCGAACCGGACCCGGTGGGCGTCCTCGGTCAGATACAGCGGTTTGATGCCCAGCCGGTCCCGGCCGAGCAGCACCCGGCCGCTGTCGCGTTCGACGATCGCGAAGGCGAACATGCCCTTGAGGTGGTCGACGAACCGGTCGCCCCAGCGGTGGTAGGCCTTCAGCAGCACCTCGGTGTCGCTGGTGGAGAAGAACCGGTAGCCGTACCGGGAGAGCTCCTCGCGCAGGGCGCGGTAGTTGTAGATGCAGCCGTTCCAGCACACCGTCAGCCCGAGTTCGGGGTCGACCATCGGTTGGCTGCCCGCCTCGGACAGGTCGATGATCTTCAGCCGGCGGTGGCCGAGCGCGACTCTGCCCTGCGACCACACCCCGGCGCTGTCAGGACCCCGCCGGGACATGGCGTCGGCCATCGCCGACACCGCTGCCACGTCAGGAGCTCGACCGTCCAGGCGAATCTCACCGGTCGCTCCACACACGGTTCCGACACTACCCACGTTGCGGCCCGGCCAAACCTGTACGCGGCTGACCAGCGCGAACGGCGTTGTCGGGGCGCCGATTCTGCCGTTCGGGTTGCAGCCGCCGGTTCGGAATGCAGAATGATTCCCCAAAGGTCGGTCCACCGACCTTTGTACGCGGAATCTCCGAAGATCAACGGCGATCACCGGCACTCCAATGGTCGGCCTCACGTCATGAAAGGTCCGCGATGACCCATCGGCCCGGGATGTTGACGCGGATCGAACTCGCCGAACTCGTCGCCGCCGGGCAGATCGACACGGTGATCGTGGCGTTCTGCGACATGCAGGGCCGGCTCACCGGCAAACGGGTCGGGGCGCGGCTGTTCTGCGAGGAGGTCGCCGCGCACGGCGCCGAGTGCTGCAACTACCTGCTGGCCGTCGACGTCGAGATGAACACCGTCGACGGCTACGCGCTGAGCAGCTGGGACACCGGCTACGGCGACATGGTGATGCGGCCGGACCTGACCACCCTGCGGCGCATCCCGTGGCTGCCCGGCACCGCGCTGGTGATCGCCGACCTGTGCCGGCACGACGGCGGCCCGGTGGCCGTGGCCCCGCGCACCATCCTGCGCCGCCAGCTCGACCGGCTCGCCGAACGCGGCCTGGAGGCCTACGTCGGCACCGAACTGGAGTTCCTGGTGTTCGACAACACCTACCGCGAGGCCTGGGCCGCCGGCTACCGCGACCTGACCCCGGCCACCGACTACAACGTCGACTACGCCATCCACGCCTCGACCCGGCTGGAACCGCTGCTGCGCGACATCCGCCGCGGCATGGACGGCGCCGGTATGTACTGCGAGGGCGTGAAGGGCGAATGCAACCTGGGCCAGCAGGAGATCGCGTTCCGCTACGACCGGGCCCTGGTCACCTGCGACAACCACACCATCTACAAGAACGGCGCCAAGGAGATCGCCGACCAGCGCGGCAAGGCCATCACGTTCATGGCGAAATTCAATGAACGCGAGGGCAACTCGTGCCACATCCACATCTCGCTGCGGGGTGCGGACGGGAGCGCGGTGTGCGCCGACCCGCAGGCCCCGGACGGGATGAGCCCGCTGTTCCGCAGCTTCGTCGCCGGGGTGCTGGCCACCATGCGCGAGCTCACCCTCTGGTACGCGCCGAACATCAACTCCTACAAGCGCTACGCCGACGGCAGTTTCGCGCCGACCGCCGTTGCCTGGGGCTTCGACAACCGCACCTGCGCGGTGCGGGTGGTCGGCCACGGCCACGGCCTGCGCATGGAGAACCGCGCCCCGGGCGGGGACGTCAACCAGTACCTGGCCGTGGCGGCGCTGATCGCGGGCGGACTGTACGGCATCGAACACGAACTGCCACTGGGCGATCCGATGACCGGCAATGCCTACCTGAGCGGCGCGCAGCGGCTGCCCGCCACGCTGGCCGAGGCGGCCGAGTTGTTCGCCGCCTCCCGGGTGGCCCGCGAGGCGTTCGGCGACGAGGTGGTCGAGCACTACCTCAACAACGCCCGGGTGGAACTCGCCGCGTTCAACGCCGCGGTGACCGACTGGGAGAGGAAACGCGGCTTTGAGCGGTGCTGACGGGCCGGCGCGGCCGGTGCTCGGGGTGACCACCTACCTGCAGCAGGCCCGCACCGGGGTGTGGGACGTGCCGGCGAGCTTCCTGCAGGCCACCTACCTGCGGGCGGTCACCAACGCCGGCGGCATCGCGCTGCTGCTGCCCCCGCAGCCGGTCGACGTGGCGGTGACCCGGGCGGTGCTCGACCGCGTCGACGGACTCGTGCTCACCGGCGGCCCGGACATCGACCCGGCCCGCTACGGGCAACCGCCGCACCCGCGCACCAACCCGCCGCCGACGCTGCGCGACGACTGGGAGTTCGCGCTCGTCACCGCCGCGCTGTCGCGCCGGATGCCGGTGCTGGGCATCTGCCGCGGCGCGCAGGTGCTCAACGTCGTCCTCGGCGGCACCCTGCACCAGCACCTGCCCGACGCCGTCGGCCACGACGGTCACCAGCTCGGCGACGCGCGGTACGCCACCACCGCGGTGGACACCGTGCCCGGCACCCGCACCGCCGCGCTGCTCGGCGCCCGCACCGAGGGGGAGTGCTACCACCACCAGGCCGTCGACCGGCTCGGCGACGGGCTGATCGTCTCCGGCACCGCCGTCGCCGACGGGGTGGTCGAGGCCTTCGAGCTCGACCCGGCCCGGCACGGCGGGCACTGGGTGGTGGGGGTGCAGTGGCATCCGGAGGAACGGTTCGCCGAACCCCGGCTGTTCGCCGGAATCGTCGCGGCGGCACGAGAATACGCGAAAGGAAGCGTGACAGCGTGAGCTCGCTCGAGGTGATCAACCCGGCCACCGAACAGGTGCTGGCCACGGTGCCCGCCCACGACGCCGCTGCGGTCGACGACGCGGTGGCCCGCACGCGGGCGGCGCAACGCCGTTGGGCCGCCCTCGCCCCGGCCGAACGCGCCGGGGCGCTGCGCGACTTCGCCGCCGTCGTCGAGGCGCACCGCGACGAGCTCGCCGCGCTGGAGGTGGCCAACTGCGGCCACCCGATCAACCAGGCCGAGTGGGAGGCCGGCAACGTCCGCGACGTGCTGCTGTACTACGCGGCGAGCCCGGAACGGTTGTCCGGCAAGCAGATCCCGGTCGCCGGCGGGATCGACATCACCTTCAACGAGCCGCTCGGGGTGGTCGGCGTCATCACCCCCTGGAACTTCCCGATGGTGATCGCCGGCTGGGGCTTCGCGCCTGCGCTCGCGGCCGGCAACGCGGTCGTCGTCAAACCCGCCGAGTGGACCCCGTTGAGCACGCTGCGGCTGGCCGAACTCGCCGTCGAGGCCGGACTGCCCGAGGGACTGCTGCAGGTGCTGCCCGGCCGCGGCCCGGTGACCGGGGAACGGCTGGTCACCCACCCGGACGTGCGCAAGGTGGTGTTCACCGGCTCCACCGCCACCGGCACCCGGGTGATGGAACTGGCCGCCGCCCAGGTCAAACGCGTCACCCTGGAACTCGGCGGCAAGAGCGCCAACATCGTCTTCGCCGACGCCGACCTGGAACGCGCCGCCGCCACCGCCCCCTACGGGGTGTTCGACAACGCCGGCCAGGACTGCTGTGCCCGCAGCCGGATCCTGGTGCAGCGCAGCGTGTTCGATCGGTTCATGGAGCTCTTCGAACCGGCCGTCAAAGCCGTGGTGGTGGGGGACCCGAACGCCCGTGACACCGAAATGGGCCCGCTGGTGAGCAAACCGCACCGGGACAAGGTCGCCTCCTACGTGCCCGACGACGCCCCGGTCGCCTTCCGCGGCAGCGCCCCCGACGGCCCCGGCTACTGGTTCCCGCCCACCGTGCTGCTGCCGCGGCGCACCGACCGCTGCGTGCGCGAGGAGATCTTCGGCCCGGTGGTGACCGTACTGCCGTTCGAGGACGAGGCCGACGCCGTCGCGCTGGCCAACGACACCCACTACGGGCTGTCCGGCTCGATCTGGACCGAGAACCTGTCCCGCGCGGTGCGGGTGTCGCGCGCCCTGGAATCCGGCAACCTGTCGGTGAATTCGAACTCCTCGGTGCGTTACAACGCCCCGTTCGGCGGGTTCAAGCAGTCCGGTCTGGGCCGCGAGCTCGGCCCCGACGCCCCGCTGTCGTTCACCGAGACCAAGAACGTCTTCATCGCGATTGGAGAAGCCCGATGACCGTCGACCGCATCGATCTCACGCAGCGCCTGGCCGGCAGGGTGGCCGTCATCACCGGCGGCGCCGGCGGCATCGGGCTGGCCAGTGCCCGACGGCTGCGCGCCGAGGGGGCGACGATCGTCATCGGCGACATCGACCCGGCCGCCGGCCGGCAGGCCGCCGAGGAGGTGGACGGCCTGTTCGTGCCGGTCGACGTCGCCGACCGGGAGGCGGTGGAGAAGCTGTTCGACACCGCGGTGCAGACCTACGGTGCGGTCGACATCGCCTTCAACAACGCCGGCATCTCCCCGCCGGAGGACGACCTCATCGAGCACACCGAACTCGACGCCTGGCAGCGGGTGCAGGACGTCAACCTCAAGTCGGTGTACCTGTGCTGCCGGGCCGCGCTGCGGCACATGGCGCCGCGGCGCACCGGGGCGATCATCAACACCGCGTCGTTCGTCGCGGTGATGGGCTCGGCCACCAGCCAGATCTCCTACACCGCCTCCAAGGGCGGGGTGCTGGCGATGACGCGCGAGCTCGGCGTGCAGTACGCCCGGCAGGGCATCCGGGTCAACGCGCTGTGCCCCGGGCCGGTGAACACCCCGCTGCTGCAGGAACTGTTCGCCAAGGATCCGGAGCGGGCGGCGCGGCGGCTGGTGCACGTGCCGCTCGGCCGGTTCGCCGAGCCCGAGGAGCTCGCCGCCGCGGTGGCGTTCCTGGCCAGCGACGACGCCTCGTTCATCACCGCCTCGACCTTCCTCGTCGACGGGGGCATCAGTTCGGCCTACGTGACGCCGCTGTGACAATGGCCGGGTAGCCATGGCCGCCGAACCGGATGCCCCCCGGCCCGAACCGGCCGCGGCCGCGCTGCTGCGGGCCGGCCGGGCCGGCAACGTCTTCGAGCACACCGTGCAGCGGCTGCTGCAGCTCATCCGGCTCGGCGTGCTCGGACCCGGCGACGTGCTGCCGCCCGAGCGCGAGCTGGCCGCCCGGCTGGCGGTCAGCCGCGACACCGTGCGGGAGGCGATCAAGTCGCTGGCCGACGCCGGCTACCTGGTCAGCCGGCGCGGCCGCTACGGCGGCACCTTCGTCGCCGACGCGCTGCCGCAGCCCCCGGCCGACGAACCGCCGGTGAGCCACGCCGAACTCGACGACGCGCTGCGGCTGCGGGAGATCCTCGAGGTCGGGGCGGCCCGGACGGCCGCCGGGCGGGCCCTGACCGCCGCCGAGCGGGACAACCTGTGGTCGCGGCTGACCGAGCTGCGCGGCGCGCCGGTGCGGGACTACCGGCGGCTGGACTCCCGGCTGCACCTGGCCATCGCCGAGGCGGCCGGCACCCCGTCGCTGGTGCCGCTGGTGGCCGAGAACCGGATGCGGATCAACGCGCTGCTGGACCGGATTCCGCAGCTGGCCCGCAACATCGCGCACTCCGACGAACAGCACGAGGCCATCGTGCTGGCCATCCTGGCCGGCGACGCCGACGCCGCCGGCGCGGCGATGCGCGCCCATCTGGAGGGCTCCGCGGCCCTGCTGCACGGTTTCCTGGACTAGATTTCCAGGCGTGGTCCAGCCAGGCGACCTGTCCCAGGTCAAGCGAGCCGCGGCGGCGCTGCAGGACGTCGACACCGCGGGGTGGACGCTGCGCTTCGATCTGCTGTCCGACCCCAACCGGCTGGAGATCCTGCTGTGCCTGCACCGGGCGCCGGGGATCTGCGTGGGGGATCTGGCCGCCGCGCTCGGCCGCAGCGAGAACGCGGTCTCCCAAGCGCTGCGGGTGCTGCGCCAGCAGGGCTGGGTCAGTTCCACCCGGGTGGGGCGCACGGTGAGCTACCGGCTCGAGGACCGGATCGTGCACGACCTGCTGCACTGGATCGGCGCCCGGCACGACTGAGTCCTCGACATGAACATCTGTTCAGGTAGACAGATGTGAACGTCGGCTCTACGCTCCGCTCATGGACGTGAACCCGGTGGCGATGCACATGAGCGACGGCATCGTCAACGCGCCGACGTCACTGCTCTTCGGTGTCATCGCGATCGGCGCGGTGGCGGTGGCCGCGGTCAGGGCGCGATCCGAGCTCGACGAACGCACCGTCCCGCTCGCCGGCCTCGTCGCGGCCTTCGTCTTCGCGGCGCAGATGGTCAACTTCCCGATCCTGCCCGGGGTGAGCGGGCATCTGCTCGGCGGTGCGCTGGCGGCCATCCTGGTCGGCCCGTACACCGGCGTGCTGTGCCTGACCATCGTGCTGGTGGTGCAGGCGCTGCTGTTCGCCGACGGCGGGGTGACCGCGCTCGGCACCAACATCACCAACATGGCCGTGCTCGGGGTGGCCGCCGGATACGCGGTCGCGGTCGCGCTGCGCCCGATGCCGGCGGCCCGCCGGCCGGCCGGCCTGGCGGTGTTGGCGTTCCTCGCCGGATTCGCCGGAACCCTCGCCGCGGCAACCGGATTCGTGATCGAGTACGCGATGGGCGGGGCCGGGAGCGGCTCGCTGGGCGCGGTGGCCGGCTACCTGTACGGCACCCACGCGCTCATCGGCGTCGGCGAGGGCGTGATCACCGCGGCGACGGTGGCCGCGGTCGCGCGGGCCCGGCCCGACCTGGTGTACCTGCTGCGCGGGGCGCGCCTGCGGGAGGTGGCGGCATGAGCAACCGGACGTTCCTGGTGGTGTTCGCGGCGGCCACACTGCTGATCGCCGGGGTCGTCTCGTACGGCGCCAGCTCCAGCCCGGACGGGCTGGACTCCGCCACGCTGCGGGGCTGCGAGGTGGTCGAGACCGACGCGGGCGAGGAACTCCTCGGCGACTGCATCGCCCGGCACGCCACCGAGCACCGGCTCGCCGGCTCCCCGCTGGCCGACTACGCCGTCGCCGGCCGGGACGGCACCGGCGGGCTCGCCGGGGTCGTCGGGGTGCTGGTCACCGTCGGCGTCGCCGGCGCGGTGTTCCTCGTGATCGCCCGCGGCCGCCGCGACCGGTCCGCCGCGAGCGCGGGCTGAGCCGTGGGCGCCGGCGCACATCCGCTGTACCGCCACGGCGACTCCGTGGTGCACCGGGCACCCGCCGAGGTCAAGATCGCCGCGCTGCTGCTGTTCGTGCTCGCCGTGGTCGCCACGCCGCGCGAGATGTTCTGGCCCTTCGCGCTGTTCGCCGCGATCGTGGTGACGGTGTGGTGGCTGGCGCGCCTCCCGCTGCGGTGGGTCGCGCCCCGGATGCTCATCGAGGCGCCGTTCCTCGTGCTGGCCGTGCTGCTGCCGTTCGCCGAGGGCGGCCAGCGGGTCGCGGTGGCCGGCCTGCAGCTGTCGGTGGCCGGGCTGTGGGCGGCGTGGGGGATCGTGGTCAAGGGCACGCTCGGGGTGGCCGCCGCGCTGACCGTCGCCGCCACCACCGCGGCGGCCGAACTGCCGGTGGCGCTGGGCCGGCTCGGTGTCCCAGCGGTGCTGACCTCGGTGCTGGTGCTGATGATCCGCTACCTCGACCTGCTCACCGCCGAGGCCGGCCGGATGCGGACGGCCCGCATCGCCCGCGGCGACTCACCCCGCGCGCTGCACCAGGCCCGGGCCATCGCGGCCGGGATCGGCGCGCTGTTCCTGCGCTCCTACGAACGCGGCGAGCGGGTGTACGCGGCCATGCTCTCCCGCGGATTCGACGGCCGCGCACCCGATCTCGCGGCGGTCGGGGCACCGCCGCGGGCCACCGCCCGGCAGTGGGCGGCCGCGCTGACCCCGGCCGTCGCCGCGGTGGCGGTCGCCGCGGCCGCCTGGACGACGGGGCCGACCGGTGGCTGACGAACGGGACGCCGCCATCCGCATCGAGGGCCTGCACCACGTCTACCCGGACGGGCACGCCGCCCTCAACGGCGTCGACCTGACCGTGCGGGCCGGGGAGCGGGTCGCGGTGCTCGGCCCCAACGGCGCGGGCAAGACCACCCTGATGCTGCACCTCAACGGCGTGCTCACCGCCACCGCCGGCAGCCTGCACATCAGCGGGATCCCGGTGCGGCGCAGCACGCTGCAGGAGATCCGGCGCCGGGTCGGGCTGGTGTTCCAGGACCCCGACGACCAGCTGTTCATGCCCACCGTCGCCCAGGACGTCGCCTTCGGCCCGGCCAACTTCGGGCTGCGCGGGGAGGAACTCGCCGCCCGGGTGGCACGCGCGCTGAAGGCGGTGTCGCTGACCGAACACGCCGACCGCAGCCCCACCCACCTGTCGGCCGGCCAGCGCCGGCGCGCCGCCTTGGCCGGCGTCCTGGCCTGTGCGCCCGACGTTCTCGTCCTCGACGAACCGTCGGCCAACCTCGATCCGGTGTCCCGGCGGGAGCTGGCCGAGACCCTGGCCGGCCTGGACGCGACCATGCTGATCGTCACCCACGACCTGCCGTACGCCGCCCAGCTGTGCGAGCGCGCGGTGGTGCTCGACGGCGGCGTGGTGGTCGCCGACGGACCGATCGCCGACATCCTCGCCGACGCGGACCTGCTCGCCGCGCACCGGCTCGAGCTGCCGTGGGGGTTCTCGGTCCCGTCGGGGTGAGGGCTCAGTGCCGTTTCGGGTCCGGCCACGGCGGTTCCCCGCACAGCGCCAGCAACGCATTCTCCACCACCTCCGGCAACGCCGGATGGATCCAGTACTGGCCGCGTGCCATGTCCCGCACCGGCAGGCCGGTGGTCATCGCCTGCACCAGCGGCTGGATCAGCGACGAGGCCTCCGGCCCCATCAGGTGGGCGCCGAGCAGCAGCCCGGTGTCGGCGTCGGCGATCAGCTTGGCGATGCCGGTGGTGTCCTCCAGCGCCCAGCCGTAGGCCACGTCGGCGTAGTCCTGCACCTTCACCCGCACCCGGTGCCCGGCCGCGCGGGCGGCGTTCTCGGTCAGCCCCACCGTGGCGAGCTGCGGGTCGGTGAACACCGCCGCCGGCACGAACCGGTGGTCGGCGGGCACCATCGCCGCGGTGTCGTCCCAGTCCACCAGCAGGTTGTGCCGCACCACCCGGGCCTCGTGGTTGGCGACGTGCTTGAGCCGGTAGGGGCTGCACACGTCGCCGAGCGCGAACACCCCGCGGGCCGAGGTGCGCTGATAGGCGTCCACCACCACCCGGCCGCCGTCGGTGACGGCGACCTGCGCCCGCCCGGCGTCCAGCAGGTCCCCGTTCGGGATCCGGCCGGTGGCCACCAGCAGGGCGTCACCGCGCACCACCGCGCCGCCGGTACAGGTCACCGCCACCCCGGTGCCGTCGCGGCGCAGCCCGGCGACCTCGGTGTGGCCGTGGATCTCCCAGCGGCGGCCGGCGAGGTCGGTGAACCGGGTCGCGATCTCGTCGTCGTGACCGCGCAGCAGGGTGCCGCTGCGGATCAGCATCGTGACCCGCACCCCGAGCGCGCCGAACACGTGGGCGAACTCGCACGCCACCGCACCGCCGCCGACGATGATCAGCCGCTCGGGCAGCTCCGGGATGCGCATGATCGTGTCGCTGGTGTGGAAGGGCACCCCGGCGGAGGCGATCGGTTCGGGCACCATCGGGCGCGACCCCGCCGCGATCACCACCCGTTCGGCGGTGAACTCGTCGCCGTCGACGGTGCGCAGCCGGTGGGTGCCGTCGGGCAGCGGGTCGGCGAAGCGGGTGTGCGCGGCGAACACCTCGGTGTTCGGCGCGGCGCGCCGGTAGTTCGCCCCGGCCGCGGCCAGCGGGTCGATGCGGCCGAAGATGCGCGACACGATGTCGGCCCAGCGCACCCGCCGCAGCTCGGCGTCGACGCCGAACCGGGCCGCGTCGGCGACCGTGCGCGCCACATCGGCGGTGTGCACGAACATCTTCGTGGGGATGCAGCCCACGTTCAGGCAGGTGCCGCCGAACAGGCGCTGCTCGCAGAACGCGATGCGCCAGTCGGCGAACCGCTCGTCCGGGATGGTGTTGCCCGAGCCGGCGCCGATCACGGCGAGGTCGAAGTCGGCCATGTTCCCCCCAGCGCCAGGTAGTCGTCGAGCCACCGGTCCAGTTCACGGTAGGCCATCCGGCGCGGCTCGGGCAGCGAGAGGAACACGTCGTGTTTGGCGTCGGGCACCGGCACCACCGTGGTGCGGTTGCCCAGCGCCCCGGCCCAGCGGGCGATCTGGGTGACGTCGAGCACCGCGTCGCCGCGCTGAATGCGTTGCGGGTCGGCAACTTCGGCCACCGAGCGGTCGGAGCGCAGCAGCAGCGTGGGCACCCCCACGTCCAGCCCGCGCTGCAACCGCAGCTGGCCGCGCCGGATCGCGTACAGCCAGCCGGCGCGCACCGGGAACCCGCCCAGCGGCTTCCATGCCAGGTCGTAGTCGAAGTCGCCACCGAAGTCTCGGTGCAGGGTGCGGCCGTAGCCGCCCGCGCTGGGCCGGCGCAGCACCAGCCGCGGTCGCAGCCGGGCCAGCAGCCACAACGCGGCGGTGAACAGCGGCGAGCGCAGCACCGCCCGGCCCTGCAGGTCCAGCCACGGGCTGTTGAGCACCAGGCCGCCGATCCGCGGCGGCGCCGGCCCGCCGCGGCGGCGCAGCGCGTCCAGCCACAGCGCGACGATCAGCCCGCCGGCCGAGTGCGCGCACACCAGCACCCGCGCCCGCGGCGAATCGGCCCCGATCACCGCCAGCGCGGCGGACAGGTCGGCGTGGTAGCGCGACAGGTCGGTGCTGAAGTGCGGCGTCTGCCCGGCCCGGCGGGACCGGCCGCACTTGTGCAGATCGACTGCGTAGCAGGCGAATCCACGCGCGGCGAAGTGGTCGGCCAGTTCGGTGTTGAAGAAGTAGTCGGTGTAGCCGTGCACCAGTAGCACCGCGTGCGTCGCGGCCGGGTCGGCCGGGCCGCGGCGCACCACCGTGGCCACCAGGGCGCCCTCGCCGTCCGGGTCCGGCCCCAGTTCGGCGGTGTGCCGGACGTACCCGGGCAGCACGTCGGGTGCCCAGCGGATCGCGCCCACCCCGGTCGGGTTCACCTACCCTCGCACCCCCACTCCGCGTCGGGCCTCCAGGATCATCAGGGCGACATGCAGCGAGGTGGCCGACTCCGCGTCGTCGAGGTCCACCCCGATCCGCTCGGCGATCGCGGCCAGCCGCTTGTACAGCGCGGGCCGGCTCAGGTGCAGCCGCGCCGCGAGCGCGGCCTTGTTGCCGCCCAGCCGCAGATACTGCCGCAGCACCTCCAGATCCGACGGGTCGGCGCCGTCGGGCGCGGCCCGCAGCAGCGTGCGCAGCTCGGTCTCGGCGAACCGCTGCACCCGCGGGTCGTCGCGCAACAGCGCGATCAGCCCGCGCAGCCGCACGTCGGCGGCCCGGTAGAACGGCCGCGGCCGGTCCCGGGAGGCGATCGCCACCTCCGCGACGTGGGCGGCCTCGCCGAGGGCGTGGATCGCGTCGGTGAGCTCGGCGGTGCTGTCGGCCACCGCGAGCACCGCGGCGGCCACCCCGTCGAGCCGCTGCACCGCCGCGGCCAGCCGGTCACCGAGCGCGGCCAGCGCCCGGTCCTCGTGGTGGTAGCGGCGGTTCAGCGCCAGCAGCAGCGCCACCTCGGTGTCGCCGCGGATCGAGAACAGCCCGGTGTGCCCGGCCGCCCGCACCGTGTGCGCCACCGCGTCGACCAGTCCCAGGGTGTGCCGCTGGGCCTGCACCGGGTCGCCGGCCGCGGCGTCGGTGTGCACCCGCACCACCGCCGGGACGTAGCGGTCGGCCGGGCGCAGCCCGAGCGCGTGCGCCCGCGCCGCGACCTCCCGCTCGTCGGTGATGCGGCCCCGCAGCACGTCCTCGATGAGCCCGGACTGGGCCCGCTGGTACAGGCCGCTGCGGGCGCGCTCCATCATCCGGTGCAGCGCCAGCGCGGTGGCGGCCCGCTCCAGCACCCGCACCGCCCGGTCCCGGTCGGCCGGCTGCTCCGGCACGATCAGCCGGCCCCACTGCTCGCCGCGCGGGCCGACGGCGGTGGCCACCCAGCCCTCCGGGCCGCCGTCGGGGTCGGTGCACAGCCGCGAACGCCGCTCCCAGTCGCGCAGCACCGTCGCGGCGGCCGGCCCGCGCACCGACACCACCAGCGCCTGGTGCGCCAGATCCTCGAGCACCACCGGCGCGCCCAGCATGTCCGCGGCGGCGTCGACGATGGCCTCGGCCGACGCCCGCTTCATGCTCAGCTCGGTGAACGTCTCGTGCAGCCGGCGGTCGAAGGCGACCTCGTCGAACTGTTCGGCCACGATGCGCCGGTGCACCGCCTCGGTGACGTCGACGAACCGGATCGGCCGGTGCAGGGCCACCAGCGCCAGATCCAGCCGCCGGGCCTCGGCCACCGCGGCGGCCGGCACCGCCGAGACCGCCCAGCCCAGCTCCACGATCACCCCGAGCGCGCCGGCGTCGGCGATGCCGCGCAGGAACCGGCGCGGATCGGCCTTCAGCCCGGTGCCGATGGTCAGCACCAGTTCGCCGCCCTGCAGCAGGGTGGACATGTCGGCCACCTCGGCGACGTGCAGCCAGCGGATCGGCTCGTGCATCCGGCGGTCGCTGAGCACCTCCGGCGCCCCCTGCCGCAGCGCCGGCATCGCCAGCACGTCGGCCACCGTCACCGCCATGTACACACTGTAACGACGGGCCCAGGATCGTTGACATCGTGTACAGCGACGGCCGCGACCGGCGCCGTCAGACTGATCTTGTCGGCAGGTCCGCGCGGACCACCGACGTCGTGCATGGGTAATCCGAACCCGGGTCAAGGAGGATCTGTGGTCACTGTCAACGCTTGTGCCGACGATCGGTCGGCCGGTCCGGACGGAGTGCGCATCGCACCGGCGCTGCTGAACGCGCTGGCCGGGGACGACGTCGCGGTGGACCTGGCCCCCGCCGACGAGGAGGGCCGGCTGCGGTTCGCGGTGGCCGCGGTGCACCCGGTGCCGCTGCGCCGGATGCTGCCGGCGCTGCAGGGCATGGACCTGGAGGTGCTGCACGAGCACACCGTCACCCACCGGCGCGCCGACGGAACCGACTGCCACATCTACGATCTCGTGCTCGCCGCCGGACCGGACGCGGCCCGCGGGCTGGCCGCCGACTGGGACGGCACCGCCGCCCGCATCACCGACACCTTCCACGCCATCTGGGCCGGCCGCATCGAGCCCGACTTCTTCAACGTGCTCATCCCCGCCGCCGGGCTGACCTGGCGGCAGGCCGCCGTGCTCCGCGGCTACGCCCGCTACCTGCGCCAGCTCGCGCTGCCGTACCGGCTGCACCGGGTGCAGCAGGTGCTCGTCGAGCACCCCGAGGCCACCCGTGCGGCCGTCGAGCTGTTCGAGGCGCGGTTCGCCGACCCGCGCACCCCCGCCGACGACCCGCGCCGCCGCGCCGCCGTCGACGCCGCACAGCAGCGGCTGGCCGACGCCATCGACCGGGTGGTGCACATCGACGCCGACCGCATTCTGCGCGCCTACCGCTCCCTGATCGGGAACACGGTGCGCACCAACGCCTTCGCGCCCGAGGTGTACACCGCCGACGCGCCGTACCTGGTGTTCAAGTTCGACGCGGGCGCCATCGACGAGCTGCCACAGCCCCGGCCGCTGTCGGAGATCTTCGTCTACGCACCGGAATTCGAGGGCCTGCACCTGCGGTTCGGGCTGGTGGCGCGCGGCGGGCTGCGCTGGTCGGACCGCCACGACGACTACCGCACCGAGGTGCTCGGCCTGGTCAAGGCGCAGGCGGTGAAGAACTCGATGATCGTGCCCGCCGGCGCCAAGGGCGTGTTCGTGGTCAACCCCGCGCCCGGCGGCGACGGGGGAGCCGACCGGGCCCGCGGGCTGCGCTGCTACCGGCAGTTCGTCTCGGCGCTGCTCGACGTGGTGGACAACGCCCCGACCGGTCGGCAGCGGGGGCGCACCGCCGACATCGTCTGCCACGACGGCCCCGACCCGTACCTGGTGGTGGCCGCCGACAAGGGCACCGCGACGTTCTCCGACGTCGCCAACGACGTGGCGCTGCGCCGCGGCTACTGGCTCGGCGACGCCTTCGCCTCCGGCGGGTCGTCCGGCTACGACCACAAGGCGATGGGCATCACCGCGCGCGGCGCCTGGGTCAGCGGCGACTTCCACCTGGCCGCGCTGGGCATCGACGCCCACCACGACGAGTTCCGCGTCGTCGGCATCGGCGACATGAGCGGCGACGTGTTCGGCAACGGCATGCTGGCCCGGCCCGGCATCGCGCTGATCGCCGCGTTCGACCACCGGCACATCTTCGTCGACCCGAACCCCGACGTGGCGGCCGCCCGCGCCGAGCGGCGCCGGCTGTTCGAGCTGCCCGGCTCGAGCTGGGACGACTACGACCGCTCGCTGATCAGCGCCGGCGGCGGGGTGTGGCCGCGCACCGCCAAGGCCGTCCCGGTCAGCCCGCAGATGCGCGCCGCGCTGGGCATCCCCGAGTCGGTGCAGCACCTCGCGCCCAGCGAGCTCATCCGGCACATCCTGTGCGCCCCGGTCGACGTGCTGTTCAACGGCGGCATCGGCACCTACATCAAGGCCTCCGACGAGTCGCACGGCGAGGTGGGGGACAAGGTCAACGACGCGGTCCGCGTCGACGCCGACCGGGTCCGGGCCCGCGTGATCGTCGAGGGCGGCAACCTCGGGGTGACCCAGCGCGGCCGCATCGAGTTCGCCCGCCGCGGCGGCTACGTCAACACCGACGCCATCGACAACGCCGCCGGGGTGGACTGCTCCGACCACGAGGTCAACATCAAGATCATGATCGACGTGGCCGCCCAGCGGCGGCCGCTGTCGGCCACCGACCGGTCCCGGCTGCTCGCCGAGATGACCGACGACGTCGCCGAACACGTGCTGGCCAACAACCGGGCGCACAACCGCGCACTGCGCGAGGCCGAGCACGACGCGGCGATCATGACCGACGTGCACGCCCGGATGATCGCCGACCTCGAGGCGCGGCGCGGCCTGCACCGGGAGCTCGAACACCTGCCCACCGCGGCCGAGTTCACCGAACTCGCCCGCACCGGCCGGGGCCTGACCCGCCCGCAGCTGGCCACCCTGATGGCGCACACCAAACTCGACCTCAAGGCCCGGCTGCTGGCCGAGGAGGACTTCGACGACCCGTACTTCGACGCCGCGCTGCGCCGCTACTTCCCGGCCCGGCTGCGCCGCGAGTTCGGCGACGACTTCGGCCGGCACCCGCTGCGCCGGGAGATCATCGCCACCGCGGTGGTCAACCACCTCGTCGCCACCTCCGGGCTGACCTACGTGTTCCGGCTGCAGGAGGAGACCGGGGCCGGCGTCGGCGAGATCGTGCGCGCCCACGCCGTGGTCAGCAGCGTGTTCGCCCTCGACGAGCTGTGGCGCGGTCTCTACGACGCCCGGCTGCGCCCGGACACCACCAACGCGCTGGTGCTCGAGGCGCGCCGGCTGCTGGACCGGGGCTCCCGCTGGTTCCTGTACAACCGGCCGCAGCCGCTGCGCATCGAGGACGAGGTGGCCCGGTTCGCCGGGCAGGTCGCCGCGCTGCGCGGCAAGCTCAGCGCGATGCTGCGCGGCGCCGAACTGGCGGCGGTCAACACCCTGCACGCCGGCTACGTCGAGCAGGGGGTGCCCAGCGGGGTGGCGCGCGCGGTCGCCGATTCGCTGTACGCCTACAGCCTGCTCGACATCCTCGAGACCGCCTACCTGCACGGCGAGGACGCCACCACGCTGGCCCACATCTACTTCGAGGTGTCCGAGTACCTCGGGGTGGACCGGCTGCTGCACGCCGTGTCCGCCCTGCCCCGGCACAGCCGGTGGCAGCGGCTGGCCCGGCTGGCGCTGCGCGAGGACCTGTACCGGTCGCTGCGCGAACTGGTGCTCGACGTCAGCCGGCGGGTCTACCCGCACAGCGACGACGTCGACGTCATCGAGGAGTTCGAGGCCTACAACGGCACCCGGCTGGAACGGGTCCGGCGCGTCCTGGCCGACTTCGACGCGCTGACCGACCCGGACCACGCCGCGGTGTCGGTGGCCACCGCCCAGTTGCGCCGGCTCACCACCACCGCGACCTGACGGGCCGAGCCGCCCGCGTGGCGTACCCCACAGGACGCTGGCCGGGGGATTACCCGTGAGCAGGGCGGGATAACCTGAAAGCCTGGTAAGCCGTCACGAAGCGGGCCCCCCGACCATGAAGGATCGAGAACCCAGTGTCTGACACCTCAGCAACGAAGGCAGCCAAGACCGACGTCGTGCTCATCGGCGCCGGCATCATGAGCGCCACGCTGGGCGCGCTGCTGCGTTTGGTGGAGCCCGACTGGTCGATCACCATGATCGAGCGGCTCGACGGCGCGGCCGCCGAAAGCAGCGACCCGTGGAACAACGCCGGCACCGGGCACTCGGCGCTGTGCGAGCTGAACTACACCCCGCAGCTGCCGGACGGCTCGATCGACATCACCAAGGCGATCAACGTCAACGAGCAGTTCCAGGTCTCCCGGCAGTTCTGGGCCTACGCGGTGGAGCACGGCGTGCTCAGCGACGTGCGCGGCTTCATCAACCCGATCCCGCACGTCAGCTTCGTGCACGGCGCGGAGAACGTGGCCTACCTGCGCAAGCGCTACGAAGCGCTGGCCGGCAACCCGCTGTTCCGGTCGATGGAGTTCATCGACGACGCCGACGAGTTCGCCCGCCGGCTGCCGCTGATGGCCGCCGGGCGGGACTTCTCCGAGCCGGTCGCGCTGAACTGGTCGCAGGACGGCACCGACGTCGACTTCGGCGCGCTGTCGCGCCAGCTCATCACCTTCGCCGCCGGCCGGGGCATGACCACCCTGTTCGGCCACGAGGTGCGCGACCTGACCAAGCAGGGCGACGGCAGCTGGTCGGTCAAGGTGCTCAACCGGCGCACCGGTGCCAAGCGGCGCATCGACGCCCGGTTCGTCTTCGTCGGCGCCGGCGGCGGCGCGCTGCCGCTGCTGCAGAAGGCCGGCATCCCCGAGGCCAAGGGCTTCGGCGGCTTCCCGGTCGGCGGGCAGTTCCTGCGCACCGACAACCAGGCGCTCACCGCCGGGCACAAGGCCAAGGTCTACGGCCTGCCGCCGCTGGGCGCCCCGCCGATGTCGGTGCCGCACCTGGACACCCGGGTGATCAACGGCCGGTCCTGGCTGCTGTTCGGGCCGTTCGCCGGCTGGTCGCCGAAGTTCCTCAAGCACGGCCACGTCACCGACCTGCCGTTCAGCGTCAAGCCGCACAACCTGCTGCCCATGCTCAACGTCGGCCTGACCGAGATGGGCCTGGTGAAGTACCTGATCGGCCAGCTGCTGCTCAGCGAGGCCGACCGGGTCGACGCGCTACGCGAATTCGCGCCCACCGCAGTCGATTCCGACTGGGAACTGGACATCGCCGGCCAGCGCGTGCAGGTCATCCGGCGCAAGGGCGCGGGCGGGGTGCTGGAGTTCGGCACCACCGTGCTGGCCGCCGCCGACGGCAGCATCGCCGGCCTGCTCGGCGCCTCCCCGGGGGCGTCGACCGCGGTGCCCGCGATGCTCGACGTCATGAAGCGCTGCTTCACCGACCGCTACCAGGCCTGGCTGCCCAAGCTCAAGGAGATGGTGCCCTCGCTGGGCGTCAAGCTCTCCGAGGAGCCCAAGCTCTTCGAGGAGATCTGGGAGCACGGCACCAAGGTGCTGCAGCTGGACCGGCCGGCCAGCGGGCTGCCGTCCAGCACCACCGAACCCGCCGGCACCGAGCACCGTCCGACGGCCGCGACCACGGCCTGAGGGCGGCGGGCCATGGCAGTCGCGCTGCGCCGTGCCTGGGCGAAGGACCTCGATGCCGCGACGCTGTACGCGCTGCTGAAACTGCGCGTGGAGGTGTTCGTCGTCGAACAGGCCTGCCCGTACCCCGAGCTCGACGGGCGTGACCTGCTCGGCGAGACCCGGCACTTCTGGCTGGAACGCGAGGACGGCGAGGTGATCTGCACGCTGCGGCTGATGGAGGAGCACGCCGGCGGGCAGAAGAGCTTCCGGATCGGCCGGCTGTGCACCAAGCGCGAGTACCGCGGGCACGGCCACACCACCCGGCTGCTGCAGGCCGCGCTGGCCGACGTGGGCGACTACCCGTGCCGGATCAACGCGCAGAGCTATCTCATCCCGATGTACGCCCAGCACGGGTTCGTGCCCGACGGCGAGGAATTCGTCGAGGACGGCATCCCGCACGTGCCGATGCTGCGGCCGGGGTCGGCATGACGGCGGCACCGGTCTACCCGTTCAGCGCGATCGTCGGCCACGACCGGCTGCGGCTGGCCCTGCTGCTGTGCGCGGTGCGCCCGGAGATCGGCGGCGTGCTCATCCGCGGCGAGAAGGGCACCGCGAAGTCCACCGCGGTGCGCGCACTGGCCCGCATCCTGCACGACGTCGACGGCGCGGCGCTGGTCGAGCTGCCGATCGGCGCCACCGAGGACCGCGTCATCGGGTCGCTGGACCTGCAGCAGGTGCTGCGCGACGGCGAACACGCCTTCGCCCCGGGCCTGCTGGCCCGCGCCCACCGCGGGGTGCTCTACGTCGACGAGGTCAACCTGCTGCACGACCACCTCGTCGACGTGCTGCTCGACGCCGCCGCCATGGGCCGGGTGCACGTGGAGCGCGACGGCGTCTCGCACAGCTACGAGTCGCGGTTCGTGCTCATCGGCACGATGAACCCGGAGGAGGGCGAGCTGCGCCCGCAGCTGCTCGACCGGTTCGGGCTCACCGTCGACGTGGCCGCCTCCCGCGACGTCGACACCCGCACCGAGGTGGTCCGGCAGCGACTCGCCTTCGAGGCCGACCCGGAGGGCTTCGCCCGCCGGTTCGCCGCGGCCGACGCCGAACTGGCCCGGCGCATCGCGGCGGCCCGCGCCGCGGTGGACGCCGTCGTGCTGCCGGACGCCGAACTGCGCCGCATCGCCGCGCTGTGCGCCGCCTTCGACGTCGACGGCATGCGTGCCGACCTGGTGGTGGCCCGCACCGCCGTCGCGCATGCCGCCTGGCGCGGCGGTGACACCGTCACCGAGGACGACATCCGGGTGGCCGCCGAGCTCGCGCTGCCGCACCGGCGCCGCCGCGACCCGTTCGACGACCCCGGGCTGGACCCGGGCAGCCTCGACGAGGCGCTGCGGCAGGCCGCCGCCGCTGCCGAATCCGACCCCGGCACCGACCCCGAACCGGACCCCGAACCACCCGGCGGGGGCGGCGCCCCGGCGCCGGAAGACGCCGCGCCGCAGGGGAGTCCGGGCCAGGGGCAGGCCGGGGCGGCGCCGCCGCGCACCCGCCCGGCCGCGCCGCCGGCCGGGCTGTTCCGGCCCCGCGCGCTGACCGTGCCCGGGGTGGGCGAGGGCGCGCCCGGGCGGCGCTCGCCCGCCCGCAACCGCACCGGCGTCGTCGTCGCCCCCACCGCCGACCCGCGGGAGGGCACCGGCGTGCACGTGTTCGGCACCGTGCTCGCCGCCGGCGCCCGGCACACCCGCGGCGGTCGGCTGCGCATCGACGCGCAGGACGTGCGCCGGGCGATCCGGCAGGGCCGCGAGGGCAACCTGGTGATCTTCGTCGTGGACGCCTCCGGCTCGATGGCCGCCCGCGACCGGATGGCGGCCGTCGGCGGCGCCACGCTGTCGCTGCTGCGCGACGCCTACCAGCGCCGCGACAAGGTCGCGGTGATCACCTTCCGCGGCGAGACGGCCCGGGTGCTGCTGCCGCCGACCGGTTCGGTGCACATCGCGAGCCGGCGGCTGGCCCGGTTCGACACCGGCGGGCGCACCCCCCTGGCCGCCGGCCTGCTGGCCGCCCGCGACCTGGTGATCCGGGAGCGCACCCGCGACCGGGCCCGCCGCCCGCTGGTGGTGCTGCTCACCGACGGCCGCGCCACCGGCGGCGCCGACCCGGTGGGCCGGGCCCGGGCGGCCGCCGCCGCGCTGGCCGCCGAGGGCGCGGCCGCGGTGGTGGTGGACTGCGAGACCTCGTTCGTGCGGCTGGGCCTGGCCGCCGACATCGCCGCGCAGCTCGGGGCGCCGTGCGTGCAGCTGGCCCGGTTGCGGGCCGAGGAGCTCACCCGGCTGGTCACCCGGGCCGACGCGGCCTGACGGGAGGAGGGCGACATGCCACAGGGACGCCCGGCGAACGTGCCCGACGACGGGCTCACCACCCGGCAGCGGCGCAACCAGCCGGTGCTCGCCGTGCACACCGGCCCCGGCAAGGGCAAGTCCACCGCCGCCTTCGGCATGGCGCTGCGCGCCTGGAACCAGGGCTTTTCCATCGCGGTGTTCCAGTTCGTCAAGAGCGCCAAGTGGAAGGTGGGCGAGGAGGCGGTGTTCCGCCGGCTCGGGCAGCTGCACGCCGAGACCGGCGAGGGCGGCCCGGTCGAGTGGCACAAGATGGGCGCCGGCTGGTCCTGGGCCCGCAAGCAGGGCAGCGCGGACGACCACGCCGCGGCGGCCGCCGCCGGCTGGGCCGAGATCCGCCGCCGGCTCGCCGCCGAGCAGCACGACTTCTATCTCCTCGACGAGTTCACCTACCCGCTGAAGTGGGGCTGGGTCGACGTCGACGAGGTGGTCGAGGTGCTCACCGGCCGCCCCGGCACCCAGCACGTGGTGATCACCGGCCGCGACGCCCCGCAACCGCTGCTCGACGCCGCCGACCTGGTCACCGAGATGACCAAGGTGAAACACCCGATGGACGCCGGCCGCAAGGGGCAGAAGGGCATCGAGTGGTAGTTCCGGCCCTGGTCGTGGCCGCCCCGTCCTCCGGCAGCGGCAAGACCACCGTCGCCACCGGGCTGATGGGCGCACTGCGCCGCGCCGGGCACCGGGTGGCCGGGTTCAAGGTCGGCCCGGACTTCATCGACCCCGGCTACCACGCGCTGGCCACCGGCCGGCCCGGTCGCAACCTGGACGCGGTGCTGGTCGGGGAGCGGCTGATCGGGCCGCTGTACGCGCACGGCAGCCGCGGTGCGGACATCGCCGTCGTCGAGGGCGTGATGGGGCTGTTCGACGGCCGCATCGGCGAGTCCGCCGGCGGGCCCGCCGCCGGCTCCACCGCGCAGGTCGCCGCGCTGCTCGGCGCGCCGGTGGTGCTCGTCGTCGACGCCCGCGGCCAGAGCCACAGCCTGGCCGCGCTGCTGCACGGCTTCGCCACCTTCGACCCGACCGTCCGGCCCGCCGGGGTGATCCTCAACCAGGTCGGCTCGCCCCGGCACGAACAGGTGCTGCGGCAGGCCTGCGAACAGGCCGGCACCCCGGTGTTCGGCGCCATCCCGCGCGACGCCGCACTCGCCGTGCCGTCCCGGCACCTCGGGCTGGTCACCGCAGCCGAACACGGCCGGCACGCCCGCGCCGCCGTCGACGCGATGGCCGACCTGGTGGCCCACCACGTCGACCTGGCCGCGCTGGTGCGGGCCGCCGCGGGCGGTGTCGGCGCCGAGCCCTGGGACCCGGCCCGGGCGATCGGCGCCGGCGATCCGCCGGCCGGCGGCCCGGTGGTCGCGCTGGCCGCCGGCCGGGCGTTCACCTTCGGCTACCCCGAACACGCCGAGCTGCTGCGCGCCGCCGGCGCCACCGTCGCCGAGTTCGACCCGCTGTGCGACCCGCTGCCCGCCGGCACCGCCGCCCTGGTGCTGCCCGGCGGCTTCCCCGAGCAGTTCGCCGCCGAACTGTCGGCCAACGCCGCGGTGCGCGCCCAGATCCGCGACCTGGCCGCCGCCGGCGCGCCGGTGCACGCCGAGTGCGCCGGGCTGCTGTACCTGCTCGACGACCTCGACGGCCACCCGATGTGCGGGGTGCTGCGCGGCTCGGCCCGGTTCACCGAACGGCTCACCCTCGGCTACCGCGACGCCGTCGCCGTCGCCGACTCGGTGCCGCACCGCGCCGGCGAGCGCGTCGTCGGACACGAGTTCCACCGCACCACCGCCGAGTTCGCCGCGCCCTACCCGCCGGCCTGGATGTTCGCCGGCCGCGCCGCCCCGGCCCGCGACGGCGCGGTGCACCGCGGGGTGCACGCCGGCTACCTGCACACCCACCCCGCCGCCCACCCGCACGCGGTGGCCCGCTTCGTGGCCGCCGCCCGAGGTTCTAGGCTCGCCAGGTGACCGAGAACGCGTACCTGGTCGGTCTGCGGCTGTCCGGCCGCAAGGTGGTCGTCGTCGGTGGCGGCAGCGTGGCCCAGCGCCGGCTGCCGCTGCTGCTGGCCAACGGGGCCGACGTGCACGTCATCGCCCGGGCGGCCACCCCGGCCGTCGAGGCGCTGAGCCGACAGACCCCGGGCATCACCCTGCACCTGCGCGACTGGCGGCCCGGCGACCTCGACGGCGCCTGGTACGCCATCGCCGCCACCGACGACCCGGCGGTCAACGCCGCCGTGGTGGCCGAGGCCGAACAGCGCCGGATCTTCTGCGTGCGCGCCGACGCCGCCCGGGAGGGCAGCGCGGTCACCCCGGCCACCTTCGACCACGACGGGCTGTCGGTGGGCGTGCTGGCCGGCGGCGAGCACCGCCGTTCGGCGGCCGTCCGCAACGCCGTCCACGAGGCCCTGCAGCAGGGCGTGATCGCCGAGGCGGCCGGGGACAAGCCCACCGGGGTGGCGCTGGTCGGCGGCGGCCCCGGCGACCCGGAGCTGATCACCGTGCGGGGCCGGCGGCTGCTGGCCCGCGCCGACGTCGTCGTCGCCGACCGGCTCGCCCCGCAGGAACTGCTCGCCGAACTGCCCCCGCACGTCGAGGTCATCGACGCCGCCAAGATCCCGTACGGCCGGGCCATGGCCCAGGACGCCATCAACGCCGTGCTCATCGACCGGGCCCGGCAGGGCAAGTTCGTGGTGCGGCTCAAGGGCGGCGACCCGTTCGTGTTCGCCCGCGGCTACGAGGAGGTGCTGGCCTGCGCCGAGGCCGGCGTGCCGGTCACCGTGGTGCCCGGGGTGACCAGCGCCATCGCCGTGCCCGCGCTGGCCGGGGTGCCGGTGACCCACCGCGCGGTCACCCACGAGTTCGTGGTGGTCTCCGGTCACGTTGCCCCCGGCGATCCCGAATCGTTAGTGAATTGGGACGCACTGGCCGCGCTGCGCGGCACCATCGTGTTGCTGATGGGCGTCGAACGCATCGAGTTGTTCGCGCGCGCCCTGCTCGAGGGCGGACGACCTGCGGATACGCCGGTGCTCGTGGTGCAGCACGGCAGCACCGCCGCGCAGCGCACGTTGCGGGCCACGCTCGCCGACGTCGCGCCGAAGGTGCGCAGCGAGGGCATCCGGCCGCCCGCGGTGATCGTGATCGGGCAGGTCGCCGCCTTCGGCGGGTAAAGGATTTCTAAGAGTACGGTAAGGTAACTCTCCATGACCGCTCTCAACGACGCAGAGCGTGCCGCCAAGCACCGACGAGCCGGGGGTGGAATGGATCGGGTACTACCGGTGCGGGTGGATGCCGAACAGCCGAGGCGTACCGGGAAGGTACCGCCGTGGCTGCCGTCGTGGCGCTTCTTCGCCGCGGTCATCGCCATCGGCGGGATGCAGCTGCTGGCCACGATGGACAGCACCATCGCGATCATCGCGCTGCCGAAGATCCAGGACGAGCTGAGCCTGTCCGACGCCGGCCGCAGCTGGGTGATCACCGCCTACGTGCTCACCTTCGGCGGCCTGATGCTGCTCGGCGGCCGGCTCGGCGACACCATCGGCCGCAAGCGCACCTTCATCGTCGGGGTGTCGCTGTTCACCATCGCCTCGATCCTGTGCGGCCTGGCCTGGAACGAGGCCACCATGGTGATCGCCCGGCTGCTGCAGGGCGTCGGCGCGGCCATCGCCTCGCCCACCGGACTGGCCCTGGTCGCCACCACCTTCCCGAAGGGCCCGGCCCGCAACGCCGCCACCGCGGTGTTCGGTGCCATGACCGGCATCGGCTCGGTGATGGGCCTGGTCGTCGGCGGGGCGCTCACCGAGCTGTCCTGGCGGCTGGCGTTCCTGGTCAACGTGCCGATCGGGCTGCTGGTGGTCTACCTGGCCTCGCGCTACCTGGCCGAGACCAACCGGGAACGGCTCAAGCTCGACGCGGCCGGCGCCATCCTGGCCACCCTGGGCTGCACCGCCGCGGTGTTCGGCTTCTCCCGCGGCCCGGAGCAGGGCTGGCTGTCCCCGCTGACGGTGACCTCCGGGGTGCTGGCCGTGGTGTTCCTGGCCGCGTTCTTCTACGTCGAGCGCACCGCCGAGAACCCGGTGGTGCCGTTCAAGCTGTTCCGGGAACGCAACCGGATCGCCACCTTCACGGCGATCTTCCTGGCCGGCGGCGTGCTGTTCACGCTGACCGTGCTCATCGGCCTGTACGTGCAGGACATCCTCGGCTACAGCGCGCTGCGCGCCGGGGTCGGGTTCATCCCGTTCGTCATCGCGCTGGGCCTCGGCCTGGGCGCGGCGTCTCAGCTGGTGTCGCTGTTCCCGCCGCGGCTGCTGGTCATCGCCGGCGGTGTGCTGGTGCTCGGCGCGATGATCTACGGCTCCACCCTGGACGCCGGCATCCCGTACTTCCCGAACCTGGTGCTGCCGATCACCATCGGCGGGTTCGGCATCGGCATGATCGTGGTGCCGCTGACCATCTCCGCCATCGCCGGGGTGGGGCTGGACCAGATCGGCCCGGTGTCGGCCATCGCGCTGATGCTGCAGAACCTGGGCGGGCCGCTGGTGCTGGCGGTGATCCAGGCCGTCATCACCTCCCGCACCCTGTACCTGGGCGGCACCACCGGCCCGGTCAAGAACATGAACCCCGACCAGCTGGCCGCGCTGGACGCCGGCTACACCTACGGCCTGCTGTGGGTGGCCGCGGTCGCGGTGCTCGTCGGCGCGGCGGCGCTGTTCATCGGCTACACCGCCGCCCAGGTGGCCCATGCCCAGGAGGTCAAGGACGCGCTCGACGCGGGGGAGCTCTGACTCGATAAGGTGATCGGCTGTGATCACCCGCATGTCCGAGCTGTTCCTGCGAACCCTGCGTGAGGATCCGGCCGACGCCGAGGTCCCCAGCCACAAACTGCTGATCCGGGCCGGCTACGTCCGCCCGATCGGCCCGGGCCTGTACAGCTGGCTGCCGCTGGGGCTGCGGGTACTGCGCAAGATCGAGCAGATCGTCCGCGACGAGATGGTCGCCATCGGCGCGCAGGAGATCCTGTTCCCGGCGCTGCTGCCGCGCGCGCCCTACGAGGCCACCAACCGCTGGACCGAGTACGGCGACACGCTGTTCCGGCTGCAGGACCGCCGCGGCAACGACTACCTGCTCGGGCCCACCCACGAGGAACTGTTCGCGCTCACCGTGAAGGGGGAGTACAGCTCCTACAAGGACTTCCCGCTCATCCTGTTCCAGATCCAGACCAAGTACCGCGACGAGGCCCGCCCGCGCGCCGGCATCCTGCGCGGCCGCGAGTTCGTGATGAAGGACTCCTACTCCTTCGACGTCGACGACGCGGGCCTGCAGGTCGCCTACGCCAAGCACCGCGAGGCCTACCGGCGCATCTTCGACCGGCTCGGGGTGCGCTACGTGATCGTCTCGGCGGTGTCGGGCGCGATGGGCGGCAGCGCCTCCGAGGAGTTCCTGGCCGAGAGCGAGGTCGGCGAGGACACCTTCGTGCGCTGCCTGGAGTCCGGCTACGCCGCCAACGTCGAGGCCGTGACCACCCCGGCGCCGGAGCCGCGGCCGATCGACGGGCTGCCCGAGCCGGTGGTGTACGACACCCCGGACACCCCGACCATCGCCGCGCTGGTGGACTGGGCCAACCGGGCCGAGCTGCCGCAGTTCGCCGGCCGCGAGGTCACCGCCGCCGACACGCTGAAGAACATCGTGCTCAAGGTGCGCCGGCCCGACGCCGACGACTGGGAACTGCTGGCCGTCGGCATCCCCGGCGACCGGGAGATCGACGACAAGCGGCTCGGCGCCGCCCTGGACCCGGCCGAGTACGCCCTGCTCGAGGACGCCGACTTCGCCAGGTACCCGTTTCTGGCCAAGGGCTACATCGGCCCCCGCGCGCTGCAAGCCAACGGGGTGCGCTACCTCGTCGACCCGCGGGTGGTCACCGGCACCAGCTGGATCACCGGCGCCGACGAGCCCGGCAAGCACGTCGTGGGCCTGGTCGCCGGCCGCGACTTCACCCCGGACGGCACCATCGAGGCCGCCGAGGTGCGCGACGGCGACCCGTCGCCGGACGGGGCCGGCCCGCTGGTCAGCGCCCGCGGCATCGAGATCGGCCACATCTTCCAGCTGGGCCGCAAGTACACCGACGCGTTCAACGTCGACGTGCTCGGCGAGGACGGCAAGCCGGTGCGGCTGACCATGGGCTCCTACGGCATCGGGGTGTCCCGGCTGGTCGCGGTGCTGGCCGAACAGCACCACGACGAGCTCGGGTTGCGCTGGCCGTCGGCGGTGTCGCCGTTCGACGCGCACCTGGTCATCGCCAACAAGGACGCCGCCGCCCAGGACGGCGCCCGGCGGTTGGCCGACGAGCTCGACCGGCGCGGGGTGGACTTGCTGCTCGACGACCGGTCCGCCTCGCCGGGGGTGAAGTTCAAGGACGCCGAGCTGCTCGGGGTGCCGTGGATCGTCGTGGTCGGCCGCGGCTGGGCCAACGGCGTGGTGGAGCTGCGCAACCGGTTCACCGGCGAGACCCGGGAGATCCCCGTCGACGCCGCGGCCGAGGAGATCACCCGGGCGGTGCGGGCGGCCTAGTGGACGGCCGGCATCTGCCGGCCGATCCAGTCCGCCATGGTGAGCAGCAGCAGGCCGGCGGCCACCGCCACCGCGCCGACGGTGCCGAAGTAGGCCACCTCGTGCGCCGGGTCGTAGTACCGGGACAGCACCCCCGACAGCGCGGTGCCCAGGCCCACCGAGAAGAAGTACAGCGCCATCATCTGCGACCGGAACGCCTGCGGCGCCAGCTTGGTCGTCACCGACAGCCCGATCGGGGAGAGCAGCAGCTCGGCGACCGCGAACGCGCCGAGGACCAGGAACACCAGCAGCGCGGGCACCGTGGCGCCGTCGAACCCGGCCAGCGGGACGAACAGCAGGAACGCCGCGCCCATCCCGATCACCCCGTAGCCGAACTTGCGCGGGGTGCTCGGGGCGCGGGTGCCCAGCCGGGTCCACAGCGCGGCGAACAGCGGTGACAGCGCGATGATCCACACCGGCTCGAACGAGCCGATCCAGTTCGACGGCGCGGTCCAGCCCAGGATCGTCCAGTCGATCCGCTCGTCGGAGTAGACCGCCAGCACGGTGAAGATCTGCTGGAACAGCGCCCAGAACACCACGTTGGCGCAGAACAGCGGGATGAACGCGCGCACCCCGGACTTCTCGGCGGGGCTGACCTTGCCGCTGGTGAGCATCACCGCGAAGTAGCACACCGAAGCCGCCGCGATCGCCGCGGTGGTCACCGGGGCCAGGTTCGCCAGTCGCACCCAGCCCAGCGCCACCACCACGCCGATCAGCACCAGCCCGGCCGCCGCGACGGCGACCCAGCGGCCGACCGCCGCCCGGGGCAGCGGGTTGGGCACCTCGCGGCCGTGCTCGCCGAGGTTGCGGCGGAACACCGCGTACTGGGTCAGGCCGAGCGCCATGCCGACCGCCGCGGCGCCGAACCCGATGTGGAACCCGATCCGCGACTGCAGCAGCCCGGTGATCAGCGGGCCGGTGAACGCGCCCAGGTTGATGCCCAGGTAGAACAGCGTGAACCCGCCGTCGGCGCGCGGGTCGCCCTTCGGGTACAGGGTGCCCAGCAGCGACGAGGCGTTGGCCTTCAGCGCACCCGAGCCCAGCGCCACCAGCACCAGGCCCACCCCGACCCCGGCCAGCCCGGGCAGCACCCCCAGCGCGATGTGACCGCACATCACGACCACCCCGCCGTAGAACACGGTGCGCTCCATGCCCAGCAGCCGGTCGGCCACCCAGGCGCCCAGCACCGTCGACAGGTACACCAGCCCGCCGTAGGCGCCGACGAGGCCGGTCGCGGTGGCCTTCGGCAGGCCCAGGCCGCCGTCGGTCACCGTGTAGTACAGGTAGTAGCCGAGGATGGTGAGCATCCCGTAGAACGAAAACCGCTCCCACAGTTCGACCCCGAACAGGTTGGCCAGCCCGATCGGGTGGCCGAACACGGTGCGCTCACCGGCACGTTGCACGGTCATGCTGAAAGCAGATTCCTCTCCGTTGAGCTGCGGTACCCCGCTCAGCGGGTGATGTTGCGGCCGACGGCCAGCGACAGGGCCCAGCTCACGAGCGACAGCACGATCGCCGCCCAGATCGCCGTCCACCAGAACCGGTCCAGGGCCAGCCCCCAGCCGAGACCGCTGGTGACCCGGGCGGTGATCCACAGCATGAAGGCGTTGACCACCACGTGGAACAGGCCCAGGGTGAGCACGTACAGCGGGATCGACAGCAGCTGCACGATCGGTTTGATCACCGCGTTGACCAGCCCGAAGATCACGGCCACCACGAGCACGATGAGGGTCTTGGACAGCACGCCGGACCCGCCGACGAAGTGCATCCCGCCCACGATGAGCGTGGTCAGCCACAGCGCGAAGCCGGTGAACGCGGCCCGCAGCAGGAAACCCGTCACGCCCGGTGATCCTGCCACTACTCGGTGCCACCCGGGAACGGAACCGTCACCGGGCGCACCCCGAGCACGGTGCGCCAGCGCGCGGCGGTCACCGCCGCGTCGGTGAGCGCGTCGAGCGCCAGCGCCCGCTCGGCGGCGTCGCCGGCCTGCTCCAGCACGGCCCGCCAGGCGGTGGCGGTGTCCTGCTCCATCTGCACGGCCAGCCGGGCCGCGTCGGTGGGGTCGTCGACCGGGAACGGAACGTCGTAGCCGGCGGCCGGCAGCGGCGCGGGCTCCGAGCGCTGGCGCAGCAGTGCGATGGCCGCCTCGCGGTGGCGGCGGTGCTGCGCGAGCGCCTCGGAGACCAGCCAGTTGTGCTCCGGGTCGGTGTGCGCCGACACCAGGCCGTAGCCGTAGATGACGCCGTGCTCGACGGCCACGGCATCGGTGAGTGCGCTCACCTGTGCGCTCCCGCGGGGGTGGGCAGTGCCACCGCGGCCGCGGCGGTGCACGCCGCCGCGATCGAGCCGAGCAGCCCGGCCCGGTAGCCGGACAGCCGCTCGGCGGCCGACCGGGCCGACGCGGCCGAGCGGCGCAGCGCGGCGGCCACCGCGGCGGCGTCGGACGGGGCCGGCGCCGGGGCATCCGGCTCCGGTGCGCCGGCGGTCGAGGTGGGCGTGGTGGGGGGATCGGTGTAGCCGGCCGCCGCGCGCGGGCCCACGGTGCGGGCGAGCTCGGCGGCCAGCGCCTCGGCGTGCGCGGTGCGCTCGGCGGCCACCGCCTCCAGCGCGGCCCGCAGCCCGGCATCCGCACCGGCGGCGGCGCCGGCGGCCAGGGCCGCGTCCGCGCGGGCCCGGGCCAGCTCGGCGGCCAGTGCCTCGGCCTCCGGCGGCGGGGGCGGGGTGCCGCAGGCGGAAGCCGCCCCGGCGACCGCCAGCGTGGCCGCACCCAGCAGCACCTGCCGGCGGCTCACGGTCTGCAGGACGCTCGGCACGTGCAACATCCTGCCATCAAGTCGGGAGCCGACGGCCGCACGGCTGGCGTAAGGTGGAGAGTCGGTCGGAGGCCTCGCGCCGCCGCCGGGAGATCGTGACCTGACAACTCAAGACGAGGAGCTCACCGTGGCACCGGACCGAACGCTGCGGTCTACGGGTCTACCGTCGCAGCAGCAGGTGATGGAGTTGCTCGACGGTGAGTTCGCGCGCGCCGGATTCGAGATCGAGGACGTGGTGATCGACACCCGGGCCCGGCCGCCGCGCATCACCGTCGTCGCCGACGGCGACGAGGCGCTCGACCTGCGCACCATCACCGCGCTGTCGCGCACCGCCTCGGAGCTCCTCGACAGCATCGATCCCACCCCGGACCGCGGCACCCCGTACGTGCTCGAGGTGACCTCGCGCGGTGTGGACCGGCCGCTGACCACCGAGAAGCACTACCGGCGGGCCCAGGGCCGCAAGGCCGAACTGACGCTGGCCGACGGGTCGCTGCTGACCGGTCGCCTCGGCGAGTGCCGGGACGGCACCGTCGCGGTGGTGGTCGCCGGGAAGCGACGCGGCGAGTACACCGTGCGCGAACTGGCGCTGGACGACATCACCCGGGCCGTCGTCCAGGTCGAGTTCTCCCCACCCAACCAGCGGGAGTTGGAACTGGCCGGGCTGTCGCGGAAGGAGGGCGGAGCATGAATATCGACATGGCGGCACTGCACGCCATCGAGGCCGACAAGGGCATCTCGGTGGATGTGGTGATCGAGACCATCAAGTCGGCCCTGCTGACCGCGTACCGGCACACCGAGGGGCACCAGCCGGACGCGCGCATCGAGATCGACCGCAAGACCGGCGCGGTGTCGGTGATCGCCCGCCAGCTCGACGCCGACGGCAACGTCGTGCACGAGTGGGACGACACCCCGGAGGGCTTCGGCCGCATCGCGGCCACCACCGCCCGCCAGGTCATCCTGCAGCGGCTGCGCGACGCCGAGAACGAGAAGACCTTCGGCGAGTTCGTCGCCCGCGAGGGCGACATCGTCGCCGGCCAGATCCAGCAGGACGTGCGCGCCAACGCCCGCGGCCTGGTGGTGGTGCGCATCGGCACCGAGACCAAGTACAACGAGGGCGTCATCCCGTCGGCCGAGCAGGTGCCGGGGGAGGACTACTCGCACGGCAACCGGCTGCGCTGCTATGTCGTCGGCGTGTCGCGCGGCGTGCGGGAGCCGGTGATCACGCTCTCGCGCACCCACCCCAACCTGGTGCGCAAGCTGTTCTCGCTGGAGGTGCCCGAGATCGCCGACGGCTCGGTGGAGATCGTGTCGGTGGCCCGGGAGGCCGGCCACCGCTCCAAGATCGCGGTGCGCTCCACCGTGCCCGGCCTGAACGCCAAGGGCGCCTGCATCGGCCCGATGGGCCAGCGGGTGCGCAACGTGATGAGCGAGCTGTCCGGCGAGAAGATCGACATCATCGACTGGGACGAGGACCCGGCGAAGTTCGTCGCCAACGCGCTGTCGCCGGCCAAGGTGGTGTCGGTGCAGATCATCGACGAGGCCGCCCGGGCGGCCCGGGTGATCGTGCCCGACTTCCAGCTGTCGCTGGCCATCGGCAAGGAGGGGCAGAACGCGCGGCTGGCCGCCCGGCTCACCGGCTGGCGCATCGACATCCGCAGCGACGCCGACCCCCAGGCGCAGGGGACGGGAGCCGCCCAGGGCGCGGCCCGCGACCGGTGATCCGGGCCCCCGGCCCGGCGTTTCATGTCGATGACCACGGAGCGGTAGACTCAGCCGTGATCCAGCGTGAGAAGTCGGCAGCCGCGCATGGACGCGCCACCGATCCCCGGGTCGGCCCGGTGCGAACGTGTATCGGATGCCGGCGCCGAGGGCTGGCCGTCGAACTGCTTCGTTTGGTCGCGATCGACCACGGGAACGGCGCCTGCGCCGTGACCGTTGATCGAGCGGGTAATCTGCCCGGGCGGGGTGCATGGCTGCATCCCGACCGGCAGTGTCTGGACGCGGCGATCCGGCGGCGGGCGTTCGCTCGAGCGCTGCGTATCACCGGTTCACCGGATATCACTTCGGTGATCGAGCACTTCGGGACGCTCCCGGAGCACTCGGACGACCCGGCAACAGGACAGGTAGCGAAGAACATGAGCACACCGTGAAGTCCCGATGACCATGTGTCATAGCTAACCCGAGGCGCGGCGCCTACCACCGCTGTCGCCTCTAGAGATGGAGATGTAGTGGCAGGTAAGGCTCGCGTACACGAGTTGGCGAAGGAACTCGGTGTTACCAGCAAGGAACTGCTCGCAACGCTGAAAGAGCAGGGCGAGTTCGTCAAGTCGGCGTCCTCCACGGTGGAGGCGCCGGTGGCGCGCAGACTGCGCGAAACCTATGGGGCCAAGCTGGCCGAGAAGGCCAAGAAGGAGGCCGAGGCCCAGGGCGGCGACGGTGCCGCGGCCGCGCCCAAGCCCGCCGAAGCGGGCAAGCAGCCGGCGGCCCAGCCCGGGGCCGCCCAGGCCCAGCCGGCCCAGCCCACGGCGGCCAAGCCGGGGGCGGCGCCCAAGCCCGGCCCGAAGCCGGCGCCCAAGCCGGCCGCCCCGGCGCAGCCCGCGGCCCCCGCGACCCCTGCCGCTGCGGCGGCGGCCGCCGCGCCCACCCCGGCGCCGCCGAAGCCGGGTCCCGTCCCCGGGCCGAAGCCCGGCCCGACCCCCGGACCCAAGCCGGGCCCGCGCCCGCCGCGGGTCGGCAACAACCCGTACACCACCCAGCAGCCCGCCGAGCGCGCCATTCCGCGCCCGGTGCCGCGTCCCGGCCCGCGCCCGGGCCCGCGTCCGGGCCCGACGCCCGGCAACATGCCGCCGCGTCCGGGCATCCCGCGCCCCGGCCAGATCCCGCGCCCGGGCCCGCGTCCCGGCGCCGGTGCCGGCCGCCCCGGTGGCGGCGGCGGCCGTCCGGGCGGCGGTGGCGGCGGCCCGTACCGCGGTGGCGGAGGCGGCGCCCCGGCCGGTGGCGGCGGTGGCTTCCGCGGCCGGCCCGGTGGCGGTGGCGGCCGTCCGGGCCAGCGCGGCGGTGCCGCCGGTGCGTTCGGCCGCCCGGGTGGCGCGCCGAAGCGCGGCCGCAAGTCGAAGCGGCAGAAGCGCCAGGAATTCGACTCGATGCAGGCGCCCGTCGTCGGCGGCGTGCGGCTGCCCAAGGGCAACGGTGAGACGATCCGGCTGGCGCGCGGCGCGTCGCTGGCCGACTTCGCCGAGAAGATCGACGCCAACCCGGCCGCGCTGGTGCAGGCGCTGTTCCACCTCGGTGAGATGGTGACCGCCACCCAGTCGGTCTCCGACGACATCCTCGAGCTGCTCGGCAGCGAGATGAACTACAAGGTCGAGGTCGTCTCGCCCGAGGACGAGGACCGCGAGCTGCTGGAGTCGTTCGACCTGTCCTACGGCGAGGACGAGGGCGACGAGGAGGACCTGCAGGTCCGCCCGCCGGTCGTCACCGTCATGGGCCACGTCGACCACGGCAAGACGCGACTGCTGGACACCATCCGCAAGACCAACGTCCGCGAGGGCGAGGCCGGCGGCATCACCCAGCACATCGGCGCCTACCAGGTCGAGGTCGATCTCGACGGCCACAAGCGCCCGATCACCTTCATCGACACCCCGGGCCACGAGGCGTTCACCGCCATGCGTGCCCGCGGTGCGAAGGTCACCGACATCGCGATCCTGGTGGTGGCCGCCGACGACGGCGTCATGCCGCAGACCGTCGAGGCGATCAACCACGCCCAGGCGGCCGACGTGCCGATCGTGGTGGCGGTCAACAAGATCGACAAGGAGGGCGCCGACCCGGCCAAGATCCGGGGCCAGCTCACCGAGTACGGTCTGGTGCCCGAGGAGTACGGCGGCGACACCATGTTCGTCGACATCTCGGCCAAGAACGGCACCAACATCGACCAGCTGCTCGAGGCGGTGCTGCTCACCGCCGACGCCGCCCTGGACCTGCGGGCCAACCCGGACATGCCGGCCCAGGGTGTGGCGATCGAGGCGCACCTGGACCGCGGCCGCGGCCCGGTGGCCACGGTGCTGGTGCAGCGCGGCACGCTGCGCGTCGGCGACTCGATCGTCGCCGGCGAGGCCTACGGCCGGGTGCGCCGGATGATCGACGAGCACGGCGAGGACGTCGAGGAGGCGCTGCCCTCGCGGCCGGTGCAGGTCATCGGCTTCACCTCGGTGCCGGGCGCCGGCGACAACTTCCTCGTCGTCGAGGAGGACCGCATCGCCCGCCAGATCGCCGACCGGCGCGCGGCCCGCAAGCGCAACGCGCTGGCGGCCCGGGCCCGCAAGCGGATCAGCCTGGAGGACCTGGACTCGGCGCTGAAGGAGACCAGCCAGCTCAACCTGATCCTCAAGGGCGACAACGCCGGTACGGTCGAGGCCCTCGAGGAGGCCCTGATGGGCATCGACGTCGGCGACGAGGTGGAGCTGCGGGTCATCGACCGCGGTGTCGGCGGCATCACCGAGACCAACGTCAACCTGGCGTCGGCGTCGAACGCGATCATCATCGGGTTCAACGTGCGCGCCGAGGGCAAGGCCACCGAGCTGGCCAACCGCGAGGGTGTGGAGATCCGCTACTACTCGGTGATCTACCAGGCCATCGACGACATCGAGAAGGCGCTCAAGGGCCTGCTCAAGCCGGTCTACGAGGAGCGTCAGCTCGGCCGGGCCGAGATCCGCGCGATCTTCCGGTCGTCGAAGGTCGGCGTCATCGCCGGTTGCATGGTCACCTCCGGGCTCATCAGGCGCAACGCCAAGGCGCGGCTGCTGCGTGACAACGTGGTGGTCGCCGACAACCTGTCGGTGGTGTCGCTGCGCCGGGAGAAGGACGACGTCACCGAGGTCCGCGAGGGCTTCGAGTGCGGCCTGACCCTGGGCTACTCCGACATCAAGGAAGGCGACATCATCGAGACCTACGAGCTGGTGGAGAAGGAGCGGGTCTGATGGCCGATCCGGCACGGGCACGCCGGCTGGCCAAACGCATCGCGACGATCGTCGCGTCCGCCATCGAGCACGAGATCAAGGATCCGCGCCTGGCGGGCGTGACGATCACCGATGCGAAGGTCTCCGGCGACCTGCACGACGCCACCCTGTACTACACGGTGATGGGCACCTCGCTGGACGAGGAACCCGACTACGCCGGGGCCGCCGCCGCGCTGGAGAGGGCCAAGGGCGTGCTGCGCAGCAAGGTCGGGGCCGGCACCGGGGTGCGGTTCACCCCGACGCTGACCTTCGTCCGCGACACCGTCCCGGACGCGGCGGCGAAGATGGAGGAGCTGCTCGCCAGGGCGCGGGCGGCCGATGCCGAACTGGCGCGCGTCCGCGAGGGGGCGACCCCGGCCGGTGACGCCAACCCTTACCGCGTTCCGGCCGAGCAGCAGGACGACGAGCAGGACTGAGCCCGCAGGGTGACCCCTGCCGGGCGGAAATCGCAACGCGGCGTGCCGGTTTGCCGGTAGCGCCGAGCGACGGCCGGCTCACGGTTTCCGAGACCGTGAGCCGGCCGTTTTTCGTCGGTCGGTCGGCCGACCGGCCGACGGACGGCGTCGGCGGTCTCCGGCAACACCCCCGGCGGAACTCGGGCGTCCGCTCGGGTGTGTTCCGGGTCACTTGCGGGCGAACCGATTGCGGGCCGGATCCGGCCCGGCGCACCCGCGGTGAGCGGGACTGTTGCGGATGCAAGCATCTCCGGCCGGGCAAAGCATCTGTCGGTGTCTGCCACACGTTAACTCGACTGCGCTGTAGCAAACTCGAGAGAGTTCATTGTCGCCTCCGGTTGCCGCAGCTGTTAATTGCAATTTTTCTGCGCTGGAAGCGATCTGGTGTGGTAACTGCCTGCCTGTTTGCATAACCAACGAATTTCCGGCGAATATTGCTTTGTTCGTCAGATTGGCCCTGTGGGGATCGGTTCGTGGGTACTGTCTCGCGGGAGTTGAGACCTGTCGGTGCTCCCGGCGCAGATCGCCCGGGCTTGCTGGGTCAGGGGAGGTAGTTGATGAGCCAAGACCGTTCGACTTCGGTGTCGTCGCAATCCGCGGGGCTCGGAGGCCTGCATTCCGAGAAATCCGTCACGCCGCG
>NZ_CALDGS010000110.1 GCF_937941905.1 uncultured Mycolicibacterium sp.
GCCGGTCGGCGGTGTCGTAGTCGGTGGAGACCGTCTCCGGGTTGCAGTTGACCATGACGGTCTCGTAGCCGGCCTCGCTCAGCGTGGTGGCGGCGTGCACGCAGCTGTAGTCGAACTCGATGCCCTGCCCGATCCGGTTCGGCCCGGAGCCCAGGATGATCACCTTGGGCTTCTCCGCCTGCGGGGCGACCTCGCTCTCGGCCGCCGGGTCGAGCTCGTAGGCCGAGTAGTGGTACGGGGTCTTGGCCTCGAACTCCGCCGCGCAGGTGTCGACGGTCTTGTACACCGGGTGGACGCCGAGCCGCTCGCGCAGCTTGCGCACCCCCACCTCACCGGCGAGTTCCGGCCGCAGCGCGGCGATCTGGCGGTCCGACAGGCCGTGGTACTTGGCCCGGCGCAACAGCTCGCCGTCGAGCACCGGGGCGTCGACCAGCTCGGCCCGCAGCGCCACCAGGGTGTTGATCTGCTCGACGAACCACGGGTCCACGCCGGAGGCGGCGGCCACCTGCTCCACCGTGCCGCCGAGCCGCAGCGCGTACTCGATGTCGTAGAGCCGGCCCTCGGTCGGGGTGCGCAGCCGCTCGAGCACCTCGTCGAGCCCGCCGGCCGGGTCGGGCCCGGTCCAGAACCCGGCGCGGCCGGTCTCCAGCGAGCGCATCACTTTGCCGAGCGCCTCGATGAAGTTGCGGCCCAGGGCCATCGCCTCGCCCACCGACTTCATCGTGGTGGTCAGCGTGGCGTCGGCGCCGGGGAATTTCTCGAAGGCGAACCGCGGCGCCTTGACCACCACGTAGTCCAGGGTGGGCTCGAAGCAGGCCGGGGTCTCCTTGGTGATGTCGTTGAGGATCTCGTCGAGGGTGTAGCCGATCGCGAGCTTGGCGGCGATCTTGGCGATCGGGAAACCGGTGGCCTTCGACGCCAGCGCGCTGGACCGCGACACCCGCGGGTTCATCTCGATGACGATGAGCCGGCCGTCCTTGGGGTTCACCGCGAACTGGATGTTGCAGCCGCCGGTGTCCACCCCGACCTCGCGCAGGATCGCGATGCCCAGGTCGCGCAGCCGCTGGTACTCGCGGTCGGTCAGCGTCATCGCCGGGGCGACGGTGACCGAGTCGCCGGTGTGCACGCCCATCGGGTCGAAGTTCTCGATCGAGCACACCACCACGACGTTGTCGTTGGCGTCGCGCATCAGCTCGAGCTCGAATTCCTTCCACCCGTAGATGGATTCCTCGATGAGCACGTTGGCGCTCGGCGAGGCGGCCAGCCCGTCGCCGGCCATCCGCTCCACGTCCGCCATGGTGTGGGCCATGCCGGAGCCCAGCCCGCCCATGGTGAACGACGGCCGCACCACCACCGGCAGGCCGAGCTCGGCCACCGTGGCGCGCACCTCGTCCATCGTGTAGCAGACCCGGGAGCGGGCCGACTCGCCGCCGACCTTGGCGACGATGTCCTTGAACCGCTGCCGGTCCTCGCCGCGCTGGATGGCCTCGAAGTTCGCGCCGATCAGCTCGACGCCGTAGCGGTCGAGCACGCCGGACTCGTACAGCGCCACCGCGGTGTTCAGCGCGGTCTGCCCGCCCAGGGTGGGCAGCAGCGCGTCGATCTTGTTGCCGCGCTCGGCCTGCTGGGCGATGACCTTCTCGACGAACTCCGGGGTGATCGGCTCGATGTAGGTGTGGTCGGCGTACTCCGGGTCGGTCATGATCGTCGCCGGGTTGGAGTTGATCAGGGTGACCTGCAGCCCCTCGGCGCGCAGCACCCGGCAGGCCTGGGTGCCGGAGTAGTCGAATTCGGCCGCCTGACCGATGACGATCGGCCCGGAGCCGATCACCAGGACGTGGTTGAGGTCGGTGCGACGTGGCATTAGTTCTGCTTCTCCCCCGCCATCAGGTCGACGAACTGGTCGAACAGGTAGTTGGCGTCGTGCGGCCCGGCCGCGGCCTCCGGGTGGTACTGCACCGAGAAGGCCCGGCCGTTGACCAGTCGCACGCCCTCGACCACACCGTCGTTGGCGCAGGTGTGGCTGACCTGAGCAGGCCCGAACGGGGTGTCGAAGACCTCGCCGGCCTCACCCTCGAGTGCGAACCCGTGATTCTGTGCGGTGATCGACACCCGCCCGGTGGCGTGGTCCATCACCGGGATGTTGATGCCGCGGTGCCCGAACACCATCTTGTAGGTGGACCGGCCCAGCGCCCGGCCCAGGATCTGGTTGCCGAAACAGATGCCGAACAACGGGATCCCGGCG
>NZ_CALDGS010000111.1 GCF_937941905.1 uncultured Mycolicibacterium sp.
GCCGCAATGCGGATTCCGAATTCGGTACACGGAGCCGGGCGACGTTTTTGCTGGTGAGCGATGCCGGCACGCCGTGGTTGCGGCGCTGCGCGAGGCGCGCAGCGGACCGGGGACGATCACCGACCGGCGGGCCCGGCTGAACGACCTGAGCGACCTTCGCAACTCGAAACTGCTCCGGCGGATGTCCTCGCGGCGTTCGTCCCAATCACGCCCCGGGCCACCGCAGTACCTGCCCCGAATGAGCTGCCCGTCAACGAGGTATTGCCCCAAACCCGAAATGGAGATCCGGTGACGACCATCACCTCCGACCGTCCGTCGCCCCCGGCCAGTGCGCCGTTCACCGCCGCGCCCGGTTCGGTCGTTCTGGTCCGCGACGCCGAGTGGCTGGTCACCGCCGTGGAGCAGGCCACCGACGGCTACTTCGTGCATGTCGTCGGTCTGTCGGAGCTGGTGCGCGACACCGAGGCGACATTCTCGACCGCCATCGACGACATCGTCACGGTCGACCCGGCGAAGGTGCGGGTGGTCGCCGACGACTCCCCCGGTTTCCGGCGGTCGCGGCTGTGGCTGGAGGCCAGTTTGCGCAAGACGCCGGTCGCGATCTCCGATCCGCGGCTGACGGTGGCCCACCGCGCGCTGGCCGATCCGCTGGAATACCAGCTCGCGGCGGTGCGCAAGGCGCTCGACCCGGACAAGCTGCGGCCCCGGGTGCTGCTGGCCGACGCCGTCGGGCTGGGCAAGACGATCGAGATCGGCATGATCCTGTCGGAGCTGGTCCGCCGGGGCCGCGGCGAGCGGATCCTGATCGTCACCCCGAAGCATGTGCTCGAGCAGATGCAGATGGAGTTGTGGACCCGGTTCGCGCTGCCGTTCGTGCGGCTGGACTCCGCCGGCATCCAGCGCATCCGCCAGATCCTGCCGGCCAACCGCAACCCGTTCACCTACTACAAGCGGGTCATCATCTCGATCGACACGCTCAAGAGCGACCGCTACATCAACCATCTGCGCAAGCAGTGGTGGGATGCGGTGGTCATCGACGAGTCCCACAACGTCACCAACAACGAGGCCCAGAAGGGCCGGCTGGCCCGGCTGCTCGCCGAGCGCACCGACGCGCTGATCCTCGCGTCGGCCACCCCGCACAACGGCAGGGCCGAGTCGTTCGCCGAACTGGTGCGCATGCTCGACCCCAGCGCGGTCGGGCCGAACAACGAACTGGACCTCGACCAGGTGGCCAAACTCGTCATCCGCCGCCACCGCCACCACCCGGAGGTGGCCGCCGAGGTCGGCGCGGAGTGGGCCGAGCGGCAGCCGCCGAACAACATCATCGTCGACGCGTCCCCATCCGAGAGCGCCATCGCCCGGGAACTCGAAACCGTCTGGCTGTGGCCGGAATCCGGCTCCTCCCCGTACTCGGGCGCCAACGCGGCGCTGTTTCCGTGGGTGTTGGCCAAGGCATTCCTGTCCTCGCCGGTGGCGCTGCTGGAGTCGATCGATCAGCGCATCTCCCGGCTCGACGAGCACCAGCCCGATCAGAAGCGGGAACTGGTCGCGCTGCAGCGGCTGCGCGAGCTCGCCACCGCGTGCCTGGATCTGGGGCCGAAGGGGTCGGCGAAGTTCACCGCGCTCGTCGACCACCTGCGCAGGATCGGGGTGGCGCGCAGCAGCGATCGACGGGCCGTGGTGTTCGCCGAACGGGTCGCCACCCTGAACTGGCTGGCCGAACACGTCACCGCGGAGCTGAAACTCGCCAAGGATCAGGTGGTGATCCTGCACGGCGGGCTCAGCGACACCGAACAGCAGGAGATCGTCGAGTCGTTCAAACTCGAATCCTCGCCCATCCGGGTGCTGATCACCGGTGACGTGGCCTCCGAGGGGGTGAACCTGCACAGCCAGTGCCATCACCTCGTGCACTACGACATCCCGTGGAGCCTGATCCGCATCGAGCAGCGCAACGGCCGCATCGACCGGTACGGGCAGCGGCACCGCCCGCAGATCACCACCCTGCTGCTCAACCCGGACACCGAACGGTTCGCCGGGGACATCCGGGTGCTCACCCGTCTCGTCGAACGTGAGCACGAGGCGCACACCGCGCTCGGGGATGCGGCGTCGCTGATCGGCACCTACGACGTCAAAGCCGAGGAGGACGCGATCCGGGAGGTCCTGGCCGGCCAGAAGACGCTCGACGAGGTGGTGCACAGCGTCGAGGAGGTCACCAACTCCGGCGGGCTCGACGCGTTCTTCGCGCAGCTGTCCACCGGGGCGATCGGGCAGGCCCCGCCGGCCTCCGAACCCACGAATACCGGCGGCGCGCCCTCCGCCGAGGGCGTGGCCGGGGTGTACGACACCGACTTCGCGTTCCTCGCCGACGCCATCGAGGAGTTCTGGCCGACGCCGCAGAAGCCGCCGCCGAACGGCATCAAATGGGAAGTGGAGCACCGTTATTCGATCGCGTCGCTGATCCCGCCGGCCGACCTCAGGCAGCGGTTGCAGGTGCTGCCGCAGTCGTATCTGCGGGACCGCAAGGTGGCGGAGAACTTCAAATTGGCCATCACCCCCACTCGCGGTAACCAGGAGCTGCGGCAGGCGAAATCGGGTGCCTCCCGGTCGACCTGGCCGGAGGCCCACTTCCTGGCGCCGCTGCACCCGATCCTGGAGTGGGCCACCGACCGGGCGCTGTCGGAGCTCAGCCGCGACGAGATCTTCGCGGTGCGCGGCAACCTCGCCCATCCGACCGTGCTGGTGCTGGTGTCGCAGTCGAATCAGCGCGGCCAGGTGATCGCCGGCTCGTACTACACGGTCGAGTTCCCCGACCCGGCGAGTCCCGCGCTGGCGCTGGCCAACCCGCAGCCCAGCGCCCAGCACGCCCTCGACGCGTTGCAGTTGCTCGACGTCAACACCGGCCCCGTCGCGGGGGTCGAGGCGCTGCAACCGCTGGTGGCGGCCGCGGTGACCGCCACCGACGCCGCGGCCGAACAGCACGCCGAGGCGATCCGCGCGGAGACCGCCCGTCGCATCGACGAATGGCTGCAGCGCACCAACCGGTGGAAGCAGGCCGCACAGCAGCTGCGGCAGCACCGCACGCTGCGCCGGCACGCCCAGCTCGTCGACGACGAGCAGGCCCTGGCGAAGGACATGAACCCGGACCGGCGGCTGGTGCGGCCGCTGCTGGTGGTGGTTCCCGCAGACTTCGACGGCGAAAGCCAAGGAGCACGATGACGACCTCGGACGCCCTCATCCTCGGTGAAGACTTCATCAGCGAGCACTACTTCACCACCGACGCCACCGCCCAGTCGTTTCACGCCAAGGTGCTGGAGCGCCGCAAGCAGTGGGAGGCCGACCGCGCCGCCGGGCACGACACCCCGCGCACCCGGTTCACCGCGGCCCGCGGCGAGCTGGAGCGGGCCTTCATCGGTCTGAGCGAGAACGCCGAACCCGCCGTCCTGGACGCGCTGTACCACCGGCTGCGCGGGATCCTCGGCTACGACAACCCGGCCCGCTGGGAAACCGAGCGCCTCGGCGGCCGCGACGGCGAGCCGGGCCCGGTGCTCGCCGTGCGCAGCCGCGGTCTGACCGGGCCGGCCCCGCTGGTGATCATCGAGGCCCACGGCCCGCTGGCGCTGGAGGATCTGCTCGCCCGTGACGAAAAGACCCTCCTGCGCGGGTTTTTCGTCGACGACGAGGAGGACGAGCCGATCACCTCGGCGGCACGGCTGCTGTCGCACCTGTTCGTCGCCGACGACGGGCCGCAGTTCGCGCTGGTGCTCGCCGGTGGGCTGGCGCTGGTCACCGAGCGGGAGCGCTGGCCCGAGGGGCGCTATCTCGCGGTGAATCTGCAGCTGGTCGCCGAACGCAACGACGACAAGCGCGGCGGCGAGATCGACCGGGCGCTGACCTGTCTGGCCGCCGATTCCCTGGCGCCGGACGCCGAGGGCACCATCTGGTGGTCGTCGGTGATCGAGGAGTCGATCCGCCACACCGTCGGGGTGTCGGAGGATCTGCGTGAAGGGGTGCGGCTCTCGATCGAGATCATCGCCAACGACGTGCTCCAACGCCGCAAAGACCGCGGCCTTCCCCCGCTGCCCGACGACCAGGCCCAGCCGCTGGCCCGGCAGGCGCTGCGGTTTCTGTACCGGATCCTGTTCCTGCTCTACGCCGAGGCGTCACCGGAGCTCGGGGTGCTGCCGGTGGGCGACCCCAACTACGAGCGCGGCTACAGCCTGGACCGCCTGCGCGAGCTCACCCTCACCGAACTGGTGACACCGCGCGCCCGCAGCGGCACCCACCTCTACGACTCGCTGAAGGTGCTGTTCGAGCTCGTCGACCGCGGCCACGACGGCGCCGGCGACGATCCGGCCGCCGCCGAGGGGCTGGTGTTCAACCCGCTGCGGGCAGATCTGTTCAAACCCGAGGCGACCTCGATGATCGACGAGGTCAAACTCGGCGACGGCGCGCTGCAGCAGGTGCTGCGGCATCTGCTGCTGAGCAAGGAGTCCAAGGGCCGCGACCGCGGGTTCATCTCGTATGCGCAGCTGGGCATCAACCAGCTCGGCGCGGTGTACGAGGGACTGATGAGCTACACCGGGTATTTCGCGCACACCCCCCTCTACGAGGTGGCGCCCAACGGTGACCCGAAGAAGGGTTCCTGGGTGGTGCCGGAGAGCCGCATCACCGGCATCGCCGAATCCGATTTCGTGAAGGTGCGCGACGAGGTGACCGGGGAGCTGAAACCGGTGCGCTACGAGCCGGGCAGTTTCGTGTTCCGGCTCTCCGGCCGGGACCGGCAGACCTCGGCGTCCTACTACACCCCCGAGGTGCTGACCCGGTTCACCGTCGGACAGGCGCTCGCCGAGCTGCTCGACCAGGACGGTTCGACCACCTCCGCCGAGGAGATCCTCAATCTGACGGTGTGCGAGCCGGCGCTCGGGTCGGGCGCGTTCGCCATCGAGGCGATCCGCCAGCTCGCCGAGGAGTACCTGACCCGGCGCCAGCGGGAGCTCGGTGAGCGGATTCCCCCGGAGGACTATCCGGTCGAGCTGCAGCGGGTGAAGGCCTATATCGCGCTGCACCAGGTCTACGGCGTGGATCTGAACCCCACCGCGGTCGAGTTCGCCGAGATCACCCTGTGGCTGGACACCATGGGCCCGGGTCTGGCCGCCCCGTGGTTCGGCCTGCATCTGCGCCGCGGCAACTCGCTGATCGGTGCCCGCCGCGCCGTGGTCCCGGCTGCGCGCCTGGCCGAAAAAGGCTGGATGGACGCGGATCTGGTGGATGTGCCGCTATCCCAGTCGCTGGACGAGCACCCGGCTGCGGTGCATCACTTCCTGCTGCCGGCCTCGGGCTGGGGTGTGACCGCCGAGACGAAGGAGGCCAAGGAGCTGGCGCCGGAGGCGGTCGCCGAGGTCAAGCAGTGGCGAAAGTCGTTGCGCAACAAGCTCACCACAGCACAGCGCAAGCAGCTGCAGGCGCTTGCGCAGCGGGTCGAGACGCTGTGGGCGCTGGCGCTGCGGCGGCTGGAGATCGCCGAGAGCGAGATCCGCCGCGACATCCCGGTGTGGGGGCGGGAGTTCACCCCGACCGGTGGCGCGGTGACCCGCGAGCAGATCGAGGCGTCGCTGTCCGATGAGAACGGCGCCTACCGCCGGCTGCGCCGGGTGATGGACGCCTGGTGTGCGCTGTGGTTCTGGCCCCTCACCGATTCCCGCCGCACCGTGGACGGCACCCTCGTGTCGCCGCCGAGCCTGCAGGAGTGGCTGGACACCCTCACCGAACTGCTCGGCACCCCGCCCAGGCAGGCCGGCGGCGGCCAGTACGACATGTTCGCCACCGCCACCTGGGATCAGCTCGAGGACGCCGAGGCCAACGACCTGATCCTGGCCCAGGCCAAGCCGGTTTCCGAGATCCTCGACCGCCGCCCGTGGCTCAAGGCGGCCGAGCAGGTGGCGCAGCGGCAGGGCTTCTTCCACTGGGAACTCGAGTTCGCCCCGGCGTTCCGCCGCGGGGGTTTCGATCTGCAGGTGGGGAACCCGCCGTGGGTACGGCCCCGCACCGATGTGAATGCGCTTCTCGCCGAAGGCGATCCGTGGTTCGAGCTTGCGGTCAAACCCACCCAGCAACAGGTGCGGCAGCGCCGCGAAGCCACCCTCGCCTATCCCGGTATCCGCGACCTCGTGGTGGACGACACCGCCGACATCACCGCCGTCTCGGCGTTCCTCGGTAGTCCGCTTCTCTACCCGGTGCTCGCCGGGCTCCAGCCGGATCTCTACCGCTGCTTCATGACGCA